>JAXDCU010000042.1:0-5347 GCA_034677645.1 Verrucomicrobiia bacterium | reverse complement strand
TTCTCGATGACCTTCACGCCATTGATCGCCACGGTGGTCGGACGCGACACTGGCTCCCACTTGCCTTCGCGTTCCATCCACGGCGTCTCGGGCGTGTCGGCCCAGTGTAACCGCACCAGGTATTGGCCGGGTGCTACCGTCAGATTCACCCAGAACTCAGGCGCATGCACGCCGTATCGGTAGACCTCCTCGTCCCTGGAGCCGCCAACATACATGCTGCGCCGCCTATGCCACCAACAACGTGCCACACTGTCGACCCCGTAGCCCGGACGCACCACGAACTCCGTGCCAGGCCGCCAGGCGTTGCCATTCGAGTCGATGTAGTCCTGCCGTCCAACGTAACCGAAGATTAGACGCTGCGCCGCCCGCGGGCCGGACCCCGATCCAAAACCCGCATCGCCAGTCGCCTTCGAGTATTGCGCGCAATCGACCATCATCTTTGTCCCGCGGGCCAACGGGTTCTTCTCGCCACGCGCCACGATCCTGAGTTCGTGTGGCCCATTTGACAGCCCTTTTTTCGCGAACAGCAATTGCTGATAGCGGACGCGTGGGTTCCAGCACTCGACCACGGTTGGTTCCCTGACGCCATCGACGAATGCGTCCGCCCATCCGCCTTCGGGGCTGACGACGCCCAGCAGCCGGACCTGGTTGCCTGTGATCCTCAATGTCATCGCGGCGCCGGGCTCGGTGGCCACGCGAAACTCGCCACCGTATGCCAATGGCTCTTTGCAGCTTGTCCAGGCGCCCGCCAGAACAAACTTGGAATCGTCAACGACTTCCTGTGGATCGTTGCCCGCGATGACAACGCGCCGCTGACCGTCGTGTCGAATGGTGACGATACAATCACCGTTTGACAACGGCTTCACCTTGTAGCCGGGTGCGGTCAGGTCGGAGCGTTCCTCCAGAGGGAGATCATCAGCTTTGACGGAGTCTGGGCGAAAGGCCAACCGCAGCACTTCCTGGGCGCCTTTGGGTGCATCGTAGGTTGTGTAAGCGATCCGGCCCTTTTCGTACCGGACGTCATTTACCACTGACGTGGAACGTACGATGTGGTTTTCACGGTTTGGAGCGAATGCTTCAGGCAACCAGGCTATGGCTTCCATGGCCTGACACAAGGGCCACGGATGCGCCAGGTTCGACCATTCGCCCGTGGCGACCGTGTCTCCCGCGAGCCCGTCCTTAACCACGCCGTTCGGCAGGCTGTCGTACGTGGCCATCAGCATCATCCGGCGCCCGATTTCGCGCGCCCAATCGCTGCCGGCGAGGGAGCCGTATCGGATCAGCGTTGGCGCGGCTGTGTATTGACAGTATGAGAGTGAAGTGCCGCAGCACACGGCTGATTCGGGGAATGCCCAGGCTCCGCTGTAAACGTCACCACGCGACGCCGGGTCGACGCAGTTGCGATTCCACACCAGCGAGAGGATATTGCGGAGGTCGATTCGCCAGTTGGGATACGCCTCGGGGTGGTTCATGAAATGGTCGGCGCACATGGATGCCATCCCGCACATGATCGGATTGTCCCAGTCCCAGTATGTGCGACCCCAGGTGTCGTTCACCCACCATGCGGTGAGCATCTGCTCGTTTAGAAACCTGCGCCCGGCGTCCCTGGCTTCAGTCAGCCGATTGTCCTCGCCGCGGTGGCCGTCCGCGATCAACTCATCGAGGAAATCCACGATGATCGCCGTCGTCCCGGTAAGGACGTCCGACCAGCCAACCACGGACGGGTCGACGTAGCGGTTCCAGGGGCTGATCGTGGGATTGGCGAGCTGGGCATGTGCGGCAAACACGTCTCCCCAATGTCGGGCCATTTGCAGATAGCGGGGATTGCCAGTGAGTTTGTGGGCGCGCAATACCTCCAGACCCGTAATGGCACAAAGGTCGAGTTGGTTGCGCCCGCCGGGATCGCAGCGGCCGTAGGCCTTCCCGCGCGTCGGCGTGCTGATTGGGAACAGCGGCCAATCCGATCGCTCGTCCGTCAAACCGTAGTCGAGGATGTAGTCGACCGTGAGCGGGATGTAGATGAATGCGATAGGATCACCGCTGTATTGGTAGTATGCGGTCAGGCCTTTGACGATACTCCAGGCCCTCTGGCAAAGGTCTCCGCACATCCAGTCCGTGGTTGGCGGTATGACTATTGTGCCGTCGGGCTGGATGCTCCAATGTGAGTTGTACACGAAGTCCGGCGCGGCCATCACCGCCTTGGGCTTGTCCACCCACGGATACCGTCTATAGACGTTTACAGCGATGTTGATCCGCTCGTCCAGTTGTCCGTTCAGCCCCGTGTGCCACGGTGCAACCACACCCCATGCGTCCTCAACCGTTTTGTGCGCGTAGTAAGACGCCAGATTAGTTGCGGCCGAGACAGTGCCGAAGAGACACACTGCGGAAGCCACTGGAACCAGCCGCAACCACAACCGCGGATCGCTTGACCGAATCATGCGTTCGCGGGCGTCAGCCGTCAGTGGATTGAAACACGAGGTCAAAACTCGGTCCCTGATGCCTGATCGGGAAACCGCTGCAAGGAAAGCCTTCGCTGATGCGCCCGCGGGCCAACGTCTCTGTCAGCGCCAGTGCCCAGGCGTCCGGTGATAGCCTCGGGGACCTCGCGACCAGGTGCCGCCGACCCACACCGCGTGCGGACGCGGCGGGTACACCCAATGTCCCCCAATCCAGACCCAGCGATTGTGCCACTCCCATTCGCCCGCCACCCACACGTAGCCTGGCCCAGGCGCCACCACTATGGTCTCCACCGGCGGCGGCGGCGGCGGCTGTGCCACTACAACACCGCCCTGGGCTGGCGCGGCTGATGCCCCGCTCATGGTCGGCGTGTTGATCATGAACTCGATAACCTTCGGGCTTACGCCTCCCTCGTGAAGGTCGATGATCTCCGGCGCGGTGAGCCGGTACACTGTCCGGCTGTTGCGGATTTGGCTGATGATGGCGTCCTCGCTGACTCCCGCCCGCGCCATTGCTTTCACGTCGGCAATGCCCAGAGGCTGGCCCTGATCGACGCGTTCGAACGTACCTGGGGCTTGCGCCTGCAGACGGCTCCGCTGCTCCTGGTCCATGGATTGACCGATCAAACCGCCAGTGATTGCTCCGATGGCGCCGCCGATGAGCGCGCCCTCGGCCGCGTGATCGCCATGTTGATGGCCATAACCATGGCCGCTCTGACTGCCGATGAGAGCTCCCGTCGCGGCGCCCAATGCGCCGCCTATCAACGCTCCCGTCCCGGTGTTATTGGCGTAGCCGTCGGCTGTTTCGCATCCCACCAGCGCCAGACTGGTTACTGCCACAATCGTATACATTACTTTCTGATTCATATCCTCTTGGACGTAAGACCGGCCAACAACTTCACACTTCCCGCTTCAATGGCCGATCAAGTCCTATTAGCCTTTCAACGTGCCAATAGCTTACACGACCCTCTGCTGCCGTTCAAGCCGGGGACCAATCGTGCATGTGGACAGCAATTCTCGTTTTGGCCGGGAGCGCGGGCATTCCTGCCCGCCCCCGGACCCAGCGCGACCAAGCGGGCCGACAAGAATGTCGGCGCTCACGTCCGTTTCGCGTCCCAGCCCGGCCACAATGAGAATTGCTGGCATGTGGGTGCATTCGCTGGACGCGCAAGACCGGCTCTGCATAGAATCAGCGCTCATGATCGAGCCAAAGCCGATCCTAGCCGCCGACAAGGCCGGGCTCTACAGCGAGTTGGAGGGGCAGGTTCGTGCTATGCTATCTGGTGAGCGCGACTTCACCGCCAACGCCGCCAACACCGCGGCCCTCCTCTACCACACGTTGCCAGGAATCAACTGGGCGGGCTTCTATCGGCTAGTTGGCGACACACTGGTGCTTGGGCCTTTCCAAGGCAAACCGGCTTGCGCTCGGATTCCTTTGGGCAAAGGCGTCTGCGGCACGGCGGCAGCGCGTCGCGAGCCAGTGCTTGTGCCAGACTGCCGCGCGTTCCCTGGCCACATTACTTGCGACCCAGCTTCCAATTCAGAACTTGTCGTCCCTTTGCTGAAAGGGGGTGTCCTCGTCGGGCTGCTGGATCTCGACAGCCCGGTCCACAACCGATTCGACACCGCCGACCAGGCTGGGCTGGAGCGAGTGGCGGCTGTCTTCGTGGCGGGTACGACTTTCTGAAAGAGATGCAGAAGCAGTGTGCCGACAGAGCTGTATGTTTTTTGTCCCGCGCATTCTTCCGCGCGATGGCAGTAGCAGGAGTCTGTGCTCGAATCTTGCGGGGTCATGGTCGATTTGGAGCGAGCGAAGGGATTCGAAATCTTTCGCACTCACCAGCCCATCCCCATCATAAATGGGGATTTTCCGCATAAACACTGAGGATATTCGAGGTCGGAATTTTGGCGAGTGCGAAGTGAACTACCCGCAGCACGAAGATTTTTTGTCATGCAGCGTCATGCAGACTTGGGCCGTTCACGGAGCCGCGCCTGTCGGTCCCCATCAGGCTTCGGCAGGATAGAGCACAGATTCGGTCTTAGCTCCGGCGGCCCTTCCAGATCAGCCCGCCATTGTCCAAAGCCATTTTAACGCAATTTTTACGCCCAGCGTCGCGGTCTTGATTACCCCGCACTCTCATGATGCCCGATCTTGGGGAGGATGAACGGACAAGACTGGTTGCAGTTGGTGGTGTACTTCGCCGCACTGTGCGGGCTGGCTCCCTTGCTGGGACGATACCTCGCAGCGGTGCTCACGGGAACGACCGCCCGGTGGATGTTCCCGGCGAAGGCGGTTGAGCGCTGGCTGTATCGGCTCGCCGGGACCGCGCCTGACAAGGAGATGCACTGGACCGAATACACAGTGGCGTTGCTCTGGTTCAACGTCGCGGGCCTACTGGCACTGCTCGCACTCGAACTCGCCCAGCAGTGGTTGCCGTTAAACCCCGGAAGGCTCCCCGGCGTTCCGTGGCCAGTGGCGCTCAATACGGCGGTGAGCTTCGTCACGAACACGAACTGGCAAGCCTATTCGGGTGAAGCTGTAATGAGCTACCTGACGCAGATGCTTGGCCTGACGGTCCAGAACTTTGTCAGCGCAGCCACGGGCATGGCCGTCCTGCTTGCGCTGGCTCGTGGCATAGCGCGAAAGTCAGCCGCAACATTGGGCAACTTCTGGGCGGACCTTGTTCGATGTACCCTCTACGTGCTGCTCCCGCTGTCTCTGGTGTTGGCTCTTGTGCTGGTTTCTCAAGGCGTCGTTCAGACCTTCAAGCCCTACGCGGAGGTCACGACGCTGGAGGGCGCAAAACAGGTAGTCCCGCTCGGTCCAGCGGCGTCGCAGATCGCCATCAAACAACTGGGCACGAACGGTGGCGGTTTCTTCGGTGTCAACA
>JAXDCU010000041.1:0-12036 GCA_034677645.1 Verrucomicrobiia bacterium | reverse complement strand
CCACGTTCCGTTCCAAACCACATTTGCCGGACTGTACAAACGCTGGGAAGAACAGCACGGACGGCCCCCGTTCGACCTGCCAAAGCGCTGGCTCCAGAGCCGGAACAGGCTTGACCTGGACACGCCTCTTAATTTCGTGAGCACAGCCGACATTATCGGAGGCAACTCAGGCAGCCCGGTGGTCAATCGCAAAGGCGAGCTTGTGGGCATCATTTTCGACGGGAACATCCAATCTCTGGTCTTGGATTATCAGTACACCGAAGAGCAAGCGCGCGCTCTGGCCGTTCATTCGCAAGCCATCTTGCATGCACTGCGAAAGGTCTACGATGCGCGCCGGCTCGCGGACGAACTCCAGGGCCGTCCGCTGGCACGGGCACGCCGGTGATCCCGCGCAGCTCCACACCGATGGCCGCGGTGAGAGTTCCACCGCTCCCGCTACAGACGGCCCCGGACCAAGCGGAAACCTAAACCGACGGCCGCGTCTGACGGCTCAAACCAACCGCGCTTCGCAACCCGGCAGTCGATGGATTCGTCAAGCCAACCGCCGCCGCGTATTACGCGAAGGAATCCCGAGACTGGTCCCCGCGTGTTGTTGACCACGGCGCCAGCTTGTCCGTACCACGACTCGTACATCCAGTCCCAGCACCACTCCGAGACGTTGCCAGTCATATCGTAGAGGCCAAAGCCGTTTGCCATGTCAGTTCCGCCGCCCGGTATCTGATGTCCGTCGTAATACCCGACCGGCGTTACGTGGTACTTACAGGAGTCGTAGTTGGCCTTCCGGCAATCGATGTGATCGGAATACCCGCCGCCAAAACTCGGCCAGGGGTAATGATGCCCGACCAGTTCCCCGCGCGCCGCCTTCTCCCACTCGGCTTCCGTGGGCAGGCGGAAACCATCCGCATCCCAGCGAACCGCGTCGTTGGAAACGTCCACGCGCCCTTTCTTGTACACGACCGACTTGCTTGGAGTCGTGTAGTAGCAGGGCGTAAGTCCAGCCGCCTCGGACCGCGCGTTGGCCCATTTGACGGCGTCATGCCAGGAGATGCTCTCCACCGGATACTCCGGGCCGCCAGCAAAACCGCGGTTGTCGAACTCGTATCCGTGTGCGATGGCCCAGGAATAGATCGCATCCCACAGGTCTTTGGTGACTTCATACTTGTCCATGTAGAAAGCGCTCAGGTAAACCGAGTGCACCGGGCGCTCGGCAGGATCGCCTTCCAAGTAAGTGTCTCCCATTTGGAACAAGCCAGCCGGAACCAACACCTTCCCATCGGAGGGTCCGCCCACGCTCGCAAGGGCCACGCGGAACCCAATATGATTGGCCTTTTGCTCTGGCGGGGTTTTGCCCCGGAAAGCTGACCGACAGTATTGGCTGTAGTCTGGCCAACCGCCGCCTCGACACACGCGCAGGGAACCCGAATCATGCCCCTGTGGGTCCGTCACGCTGCCACCATCAAGCGAGTCCGCCCAAAAATCCGCGCACCATTCGGAGACGTTCCCGTGCATGTCGTGGAAACCCCAAGGGTTAGGCAATTTCTGGCCAACGTGGTGTGTTGCGTCCGCTGCATTGACGCACCAATACATGTGAAGATGCGCGACACGCGGACGCACAGCACACCGGTTATCACACTCCAGCGCGTCCCCGAACGAGAACCGGGAACAGGTTCCGGCCCGACAGGCATACTCCCACTGAGCCTCGGTTGGCAGCCTATACTCATACCCGTCAGCCAACCTCCCGGCCGCCCGCTCCTGTGCGGTCAGTTTTTCGCAGTATGCCGCCGCATCATCCCAGCTCACCTGTTCCGCCGGCCGATCCAAGTCGCCGCTGAACCACGACGGATTGGCTCCCATCAAGGCCAGGTACTCTCGCTGCGTCACCTCATATTCCCCCAGCCAATAATCCTTGCTGATCATCACGGTCGTCAGGGGACCTTCGTCCGCGTTGCGATTATACTCGCTGGGGGGACTCCCCATCACAAACGTGCCCGCCGGAATCCACACCATGTTCGCTACCGTCTGGACTGCCGGCCTGGTTACTTTGACCACCCGGTAGTACCTTTGCGCGGGGTTCACTGGCATCGGGTCCGTCCATTTCGCCGCGGCCGTCGCCATATCAATCCAGCCGCGTGTGATCCAGGGCTCCTTCCCCAGGTTTGTGCTGCTTTCGATGAGGTAGGTGGCGCCGACTTCGCCGGTCACGTCAAGCATCGGGTGCATTTGAGCATCCAGTTCAACCGCCAGCTCTGGTGGGTTCTGTGCCGATACCTGCCAAGACAACAGGAAAGCGGAGACGAATAAGGAAGAACAGGTTCTCATAGCGTTACCACTCTATTCCTTGAAGTGCTCAGGGACAAGGCAAAACAGACGACACGAGTCGATACCAATTGTCTCGCTGGCGCGGCTCGTATCCCATGTCCCGAATCAGCCGGTGCATGTCGGCGACGTTCATCCGGTATCGCGCCCCGGCTCGAGCAACGACGTTCTCCTCGATCATGATGCTGCCCAGATCATTCGCCCCAAACTTCAGCGCCACCTGGCCGACATCGGGCCCCTGGGTGACCCACGAGCTCTGCACGTTTTCGAAGTTGTCAAGGTAGATGCGGCTCAGCGCCTGCGTGCGCACGTACTCCGATGCGCCAACGCCCGGCGCCCTCAGACGCGTGTTCGCGGGCTGAAAAGTCCAACCGATGAACGCGGTGAATCCGCTCGTCCGGTCCTGCAGAGCGCGGACCCGGTCCAGGTGCTCGATCCGCTCTTCGATCGTCTCGACGTGACCGAACATCATCGTCGCCGACGACCGGAGGCCAAGCCGATGCGCCGTTTCCATGACTTCCAGCCACTGATCAGTTGTCGCCTTGGCGGGCGACACCTCACGACGCACCCTATCAACCAGAATCTCGGCGCCGCCACCAGGCAGCGATCCCAGGCCTGCCGCCTTGAACCGCTCGATCAAGTCGGCCGCCGGCACGTCAAAGCACCTGGAGAAATGCACAAACTCGCTCGGACTGAACCCGTGAATGTTGATCCGCGGGAACCGGGCCTTGATGTGTGAGAGAAGGTCCAGGTACCAATCCAAACCCAGAGTCGGATGGTGGCCACCCTGCAAAAGTATCTGCGTGCCACCAAGAGCCACTGTCTCCTCAATCTTGACGTCGATCTCTTCGCGGCTGATGACGTACGCCTCGGGATCGCCCGCGGGCCGATGGAACGCGCAGAACTTGCAGCAGACGGTGCATACGTTTGTGTAATTGATGTTGCGGTCGATTATGAAAGTTACGATTTCGTTGCCGCGCCCGCCGTAGGCTGCCGCCTTGGCCAGCCTGCGCCGTCGATCAGCTAGCATCCCAAGCTCGTCCAGAGCGCAGCTATAGAGAGCACAGGCTTCGGTCGGACTGATCCGCCGGCCGTCCCAGACCTTTTGAAACAGTTCGTCTTTCTCAGCCGTCCCCGTCACGCGCGCAAGATGCCTCGCTTTCAAGACTCACGCCACCACTTATGATCGTGTGCGCGTCATTGGCTCGCCATGAACAAGAGCCGGTAGCCGATGATCATGAGGCTCAGATCAACTAGGGCGCGCGAAACCCAGGCGCCCACAATCGTCTTCTGTCGTTCGTAGAGCAAACTCCAAACCACGCCGCCCGTGCCGACCGCGGCGCACATGACCATGCCCCAGCCGGCACCGATATACACGCCAGTCACAACCATGACGGGCGCGAGAGACAGCCATCATCGGGCTCGTTCAATCCGCCTGGATGGTGTATTCCCCAGCCGCATCGGCGATGGCGAACGACGACTCAATGCCGCCGAAGCTGCCGACCGGCTCCCACAATAGCAAGTCCACAGCTCCTGGCGACAAACGCGGCGCTTGGAGCCAGACTCGAACGAGCGTGAACGACCTTAGATGTGTTACGACCTGCCGTTATAACTCAAGAAGTGCCATCGGTGAGAATATGGATGAAACCGTTGATATTACAGGCTGGAACCGGCGTTGGTGGTGGGAACTGGATTCGAACCAGTGAAGGCGTTAGCCAGCAGATTTACAGTCTGCCCCCGTTGACCGCTTGGGTATCCCACCAACCCGCACGAGGTCTCTTCAGCGCAAGTTTTGCGCGCGACCAGAGGGACGGATTATGCCCGGCTCGGAAAACGAGGCAAGAGCATTCCTGTAGAGCGCATTACATACCCGAAGCTGTGATAGAATCTGACGGTGATTTTTCTCTGGAAAGACAACGGCACGGCCGCAGACTCCGGCAATGCCGTCGGCGCGATGGGGCTTTCTATGCGAGCGTCGCATGTGCACGCGCGCCGCCCCTTACCTCTGCTCCTCTCGCGGTTCGCGGGAGAGGGTGCACCCGAGCCCGCGTGGGCGGGTGAGGGATGACGATCCTGTGGATGCGCGAGTAGTCATTTCCCTGTGCATGGTTTTGTCGCTGGTTCTCGCGGCGCGCACTCCGTGCCAGGCAATGGCGGACTCGCGCGACCGACCCCGGTTCTGTTTTGGTGTCATAGCCGACGTTCAATACGCCGACAAAGCCGCTGGTGGCTCTCGCGAGTACCGGGCGGCCTTGCCCAGGCTGGCCTCTTCTGTCGCTAGTCTAAATCAGCATCGATTGGCGTTCGTGGTCAATCTGGGCGACCTCATTGACGGCAACGGGGAGAAATCTACGACCGAGTTGCGGCAGGTGACGGACGTGCTGGAGCGTCTCCGCGTCCCCTGGCACCACGTGATCGGCAATCACTGCCTCGAAGTGGAGCGCCCTGCGTTGATGCGGGCGCTGAGATTGAAACGCTCGTGGTATGAATTCCGTCACAAAGGTTGGCGTTTCCTCGTCCTGGACGGCATGGACGTGAGTGTCAAGGCACCCGCCGGCAGCCCGAACGCATTGGCCGCCGCGGAGTATCGCCTGCGGAACCCCAAGTTAGCAGCATACAACGGCGCCGTGGGTCCACAGCAACTTGACTGGTTGCGCAAGCGCCTGGCAGCAGCGGCATCGGCGCAAGAACACGTGATTGTGCTCTGTCATCACCCCGTCCTCCCTGCATCGAGCAACCTCTCCCTTGTGCTTTGGAATTGGGAAGAGGTCTTGTCCGTTGTCACGCGGGCCGGATGCGTGGTTGCCTGGCTAAATGGCCACGATCATCGCGGTGGATACGCCCGGTACGCCGGTGTTCACTTCGTATCATTCCCCGGTCTCGTCGAGAGTGCCGGAAACGGTCCATGCTACGGTGTTGTGGAAGCGTTCGACAACCAGCTTGTCATCCAGGGCACTGGCTCGGTTCCCACCAGAACCCTCACTATCGCATATCCACGCGCCGCCCCGCCAGCCCGGCGCTCCACCTACCGAATCCCATTGCAGTAGCTCCTGCCGTCCGAGTGTTTGCGTGAGATCAAGTTGTCGCTTGGCCGGGGCAGGCAGGTGTCAACTGCCGTGTTCCAGCAAGTTCGGGTCCTCACAAATTGTCGCTGGCCAATAGGCCAAACGGGCGTATAGTGCGCGCTCTCGATTGTTCGGAACATGGCATCTGACGGACAAAGCGATCGCTACATCAACCGCGAGTTGAGCTGGCTTGAGTTCAATCAGCGTGTTCTCGATGAGGCGGTGGATGAAACCAACCCGCTGCTCGAACGCGTGAAGTTCTTTTGCATTGTCAGCTCGAACCTCGATGAGTTTTTCGAGGTCCGCGTGGCGGGAATCAAGCAACAGATTCAGGGAGGGGTCTCGAGACGCACGCCGGATGGTCTCACGCCGACAGGGTCCTGTCGGGCGATCACGCGCCGAGTGCGCCGAATGGTCGAAGACCAATACCGCTGCTGGCGCGAGCAGCTTGCCCCTGGCCTGGTCCAGCAGGGTATCCGGACTCTGCCGTTTGCGGAGCTCAATCGTGGCGATCGCGAGTGGATCGAGGTTTTCTATCGCGCCGAGGTGCAGCCGGTTCTCACCCCGCTGGCGATCGATCCGGCGCATCCGTTTCCACAGCTCCTCAACAAGTCGCTTAATCTGATCGTGCAGGTGATGGGCACTGGGATTCGCGGCGCGCGACCCAGGCGCAGACTCGTGGTTGTGCAGGTGCCCAGTGTTCTGCCGCGCCTAATCCAGTTGCCTTCCGACGGTGGCCGCCAGGACTATGTCTATCTTGGCGAGCTGATCGGCCATTACCTGGGGAACCTTCTACCTGGCACACGAGTCACAGGCTGGTGGTTGTTCCGAGTCACACGCAACAGCGAACTCTACGTTGGCGAAGAGGACAAGAACCTGTTGCAGGCCGTGGAGACCGAGCTGCATCGGCGGCTCAAGGGCGAAGCGGTTCGTCTCGAAGTCCAGGTCGGGTGCCCCATCGAGATTGTCGATCGGTTGTTGAAGACACTCCATCTGGATTCCGAGGACCTATACGTTATCAACGGCCCACTGAGTCCCACGCGCCTGGTGACTTTATGCGGAGGAGATCATTCACCCGAACTGCGCGATCCACCTTTTCTGGCGCCTCTGGCGCCGCCTGTGCGCGACCAGCCCGACCTGTTCGCCGTGGTCCGAAGACAGGACATACTGCTGCACCATCCATACGAGAGCTTCGAGACAGTGGTGTCTTTCCTGCAACAAGCGGCTGAAGACCCGCGCGTTTTGGCGATCAAACAGACTCTCTATCGCACGGGGGGGGACGTGCGCATTGTGGGGGCACTGATGGACGCGGTGCGGAACGGCAAGCAAGTCACTGCCGTGGTCGAGCTCAAGGCGCGTTTTGACGAGGCGAACAATATCGAATGGGCACGCCGCCTGGAGGAGGCGGGCGTCCACGTCGTTTACGGGCTGGTCGGTTACAAAATCCACTGCAAGGTTTGTTTGGTGGTGCGCCGCGACGACGACGGCATCCGCCGCTACGTGCACCTCGGCACTGGCAATTACAATCCAACCACTGCCCGCCTTTACACCGACATAGGTTTGCTGACTTGCAGGCCAGAACTGGGCGAGGACGCCACCGGCCTTTTCAATCTCATGACAGGCCTCTGCCAGTTCCAGTCGCCTCACCGTTTTGTTGTCGCCCCGTTCGAGCTGCACGCGCGGATGCTCAGCATGATCGAGCGCGAGACGGCAAATGCGCGTCGCGGCCTTCCCGCCCACATCATCGCCAAAATGAATTCGTTGGTTGACACCGACGTGATCGACGCCCTTTACGCCGCGTCACAGGCGGGAGTGAAGATTGACTTGATCGTCCGCGGCATATGTTGTCTGCGTCCGGGCCTGGCTGGCGTAAGCGAGAACATCACGGTCCGCAGCATCGTAGGGCGATTTCTCGAACACAGCAGGGTTTTCTGGTTCGAGAACGTGTGCCAGCCCGAGGTTTATCTGGGAAGCGCCGACTGGATGCCGCGCAATTTCTTCAATCGAATTGAGCTCGTGTTTCCCGTCGAAGACGGCCGGCTGCGGGAGAGGATCAGGGGTGAACTTCTTGCCGTAATGTTAGCCGACAACGTGAAGGCGCGCGTCATGCACTCGGACGGTTCATACAGCCGGGCAATTCGGGTGGAGGGTGAGCGGCCCCGCGACAGCCAGGCTGAGCTGATGGGCCTTGCGCTCGGCGCTTCGATCTCGCAACAACGCGGCGCGTCAAAACAGGCATGCCACCCAAGAGTCACTCTCGCGCGGCGCCCAAGGGGCTGACCTCGAGGCCTGAGCCGCTTGTTCGGACACAGACGATCGCGGTCCAATCAGGGTCAGCATATCGGGCTTGCGCCGGAACGCCCTGAGCACACAATAATGCCGCTTGTGGTCCGTGCCCAGGGGTCGGAGAATGCGGCGCCGCCATCCGGGTGGCATGGTGTGTATGGAAGACCTGCATGACTTGATAGCGCAGCAGTCGTTTTTTCGGGGGTTAGACCCCCGGCATGTGGCGCTGCTTGCGGAAGGAGCGCAGCGGGTGCGGTTCGCCGCGGGACAGGTGATCGCGCATGAAGGGGACGAAGCGCGGGAATTCTACGTTGTTCTGCGGGGCAAGATCGAGTTGGAGGCGTACATCGCGCCCCAGGGTCAGGTTGCATTCCAGACGATAGGGCAGGGCGAGGCCTTGGGCTGGTCGTGGTTGTTCCCGCCGTTCCAGTGGCATTTCACCGCGCGCGCCGTTGAGGAAACCGAAGCCATTGCGTGGCAAACCTCGGAACTGCTGCTCAAGGCCAACGCAAATCCGCACCTCGGCTACGAGCTTGCATGCCGTATCACTCAGGTGCTGCACCAACGCCTTAACGCCACGCACGCGCATCTGGTCGATTTCTACAATCCCCTCCAGTAGGCAATGACTCCCGGCATCCAAACTCTTATCCAGCCACCCCGATGCTCTCCCACGGCAACGGCCAGGGCGCGGGTGGTGATACACGGGATGGTGCAAGGGGTCGGTTTTCGGCCGTTCATTTTCCGACTGGCAACGGAGCTAGGCCTGACTGGCGGGGTGAGCAACACCGCCCAGGGCGTGGTGCTCGAACTCGAGGGTCACCGAGCGCGGCTTGAGACGTTGCTGCTGAGATTGGCGCGCGAGCGGCCACCACACAGCTCGATCCAAAGCCTCGAAACGACTTGGCTCGACCCGGTAGGCCACGCCGAATTCGGCATTTGGCCAAGCGACGATGCGGGCGAAACCACGGCGCTTGTGCTCCCGGACATCGCCACATGCGCGGAATGCGTGCGCGACTTGTTCGAACCGGGAAACCGGCGGATGGGATATCCATTCACTAACTGCACGCACTGCGGGCCGCGCTTCAGCATCATCAACGCCCTGCCGTACGATCGCAAGAACACTTCGATGGCTGGCTTTGAAATGTGCCCCGACTGCCGCGCTGAATACGATGATCCCGCCAATCGCCGGTTCCACGCCCAACCGAATGCCTGTCCGACGTGTGGGCCGCATGTCGAACTCTGGGATCGGGCCGGACATGGTTTGCGAACACGACGGGAAGCACTGCTGGAAGCCGTGCGCGCTATTCGCGAGGGGGCAATTGTTGCGGTAAAGGGGCTTGGCGGATTCCACCTTGTGGCGCTTGCCAGGGACGAGCAAACAGTAGAACGCCTTCGTGCCGCGAAGCACCGCGACGAGAAACCATTCGCCGTGATGTTCCCGTCGGTCGAGAATGCCGCAGTGGCATGCGAGGTCTCGCCGCTGGAAGAGCGACTTCTCACATCCTCAGAAGCGCCAATTGTGCTGCTGCGGCGGAGGCCGGGCGGAGCAGACGTGTGCGCTGGCGTGGCTCCGGGCAATCCACTGATTGGAGCTCTGCTTCCATACACGCCTCTGCACCACTTGCTCCTGGCTGGATTGTCGGAACCAGTGGTGGCCACGAGCGGTAATCTCGCCGACGAGCCAATCTGCACCGACGAACACGAGGCTTTGACACGTCTCGGCGCTATCGCCGACATGTTCCTCACTCACAATCGGCCGATCGTTCGGCACGTGGACGACTCGGTTGTCCGCGTTGTGGCTGGACGGGAGTTGGTGCTTCGAAGAGCGCGCGGATACGCGCCGCTGCCTCTAACGGTCCGAGAGACTCTGCCGGCCGTGGCTGGTGTGGGCGCGCAGCTGAAGAACACGGTGGCTCTCGCGCGCGGCCGGCAGGTATTTCTGAGCCAGCACGTCGGAGACCTTGAGACAGCGCCCGCCCTGGCAGCTCATGTCAAAGTGGTGGCTGACCTTGGGCGCCTCCTGGGAGCCGAGCCAGAGGTTTTCGCGGCGGACAGACATCATGACTACGCGGCAACGCTGCGGGCTCTGAGGTCAGGCAAGCCCGTGGTTTGCGTCCAACACCATTACGCGCACGTTCTCGCCTGCATGGCCGAGAACGATCTGTCGGCTCCTGTTCTTGGTGTGTCGTGGGATGGCACCGGCCTCGGCATGGACCAAACCATCTGGGGCGGGGAATTCCTGCGCATCACATCGCGCAAGTTCGAACGCGTTGGACATCTGCGGACTTTCCGACTCCCAGGCGGAGACAGGGCCATCCAAGAACCGCGCCGCTCCGCGTTGGGGCTGCTCGCCGCTCTTCATGGGGATAGAGCGTACACCATGACGGACCTGGCCACTCTGCGAGCGTTCGCGCCAAGCGAACTACCCGCGCTCCGGAGGATGATCGCGACTGGCATCAACTCGCCTTTGACATCGAGCGCGGGCCGGCTCTTCGACGCGGTGGCGTCGCTGACTGGGCTTCGTCAGCGCTCTCGGTTCGAAGGGCAGGCGGCCATGGACCTGGAATTCGCGCTTGAGAGGGATGAGTCGGAAGATGTGTACCCGATGCCGTTGCGAAGACTGATCAAAGAACGGGCAGCCAGTAACGACAATCCCCGCCAGCCATGCCCGATCCACGCCGACTGCGAGGCCTACAAGCCCTCGCTTGCCCGGCTTATCCTGGATTGGGGGCCGCTCATCGAAAAGCTGGTCGAGGACCTGCGAGCTGGTATTCCCGTGTGGGAACTCTCCGCCCGATTCCACAACACCTTGGCGGATGGGATCACTGCCGTCGCCAAGTGCGTTAGAGAGCGCCGTGTTGTACTCACGGGCGGCTGTTTCCAAAACAGGTATTTGCTCGAACGCACGGTTGAATGCCTGCGCAGTGAAGGCTTCATCCCTTACTGGCATCAGCGAGTCCCGCCCAACGACGGCGGTATCGCTATTGGCCAGGTCCTGGCTGCCATTCGCCAGTCTTTTCCTCCCCGGCCACCATGTGCCTAGCTGTTCCTGGCAAAGTACTGACGATCACGGGCGATGATCCGCTCGCCAGGTCTGGCAAGGTCAGCTTCGGCGGCGTGGTCAAGGAAGTGAATTTCTCCTGCGTGCCTGAAGCCAAGGTGGGCGATTATGTAGTCGTCCATGTCGGCTTTGCTCTCAGCGTGATTGACGAGCAGGAAGCGCAGAGCGTGTTTGACTGCCTTAGTCAGATGGACGTCATTGGCAACCGTGATTAGACCAGCCACGCGGCAAGTTGTAGTCTTGGTAACCGCGCCTGACTTGAAGGCCGCTCGCAAGTTGGCGCGTGCGGCACTTAACGACCGCCTGATCGCGTGTGCCAACTTAGTCCCCGGAATTGAATCACACTACTGGTGGCGGAGCAGGATTGAGTCGGGACATGAGGTGCTTCTGTTGATGAAAACAGTGCGCCAGCGCCTTGGCGCGCTGGAACGCCTCATTGTCAACCAGCATCCGTACGAAACTCCGGAGTTCCTTGTGCTTCCTCTGAGGGCGGGGCACGGGCCTTACCTAGACTGGCTGATGAAGTCAGTCGAAAGCTAATCACGCCTGTCAACGGCAGTCGCCAGCGCGTCCATATCCGCAACCAGTGCTTTCATGTTATGGGCCCAGAACGCGCTCGAAGATTTCGATCGCCTTCGCGATGTCACCCGCTGACACGTTCAGGTGTGTCACGGCGCGGATCGTGTCAGGACCGGTGGCCAGAACACGCACCCCGGCCGCGTCGAGTCCGCGCGCGAGGTCGGGCGCGGGCAAGGCTGTCACGCGAAACAAGACAATGTTCGTCTCGACCGAGGCCAAGTCGATTTCAATGCCTGGCAATCGCGCCAGGCCAATCGCGAGCGCTCGCGCGTTCGCGTGGTCTTCAGGAATCCGTTCACGGTGATGTTCGAGGGCGTGGAGCGCGCCCGCGGCTATGATGCCGGCCTGGCGCATGCCGCCGCCGTATTGTTTGCGGAATCGACGCGCGCGGGCGATGAACTCGCGGCTTCCGACCAATGCGGAGCCTACTGGCGCGCCCAAACCCTTTGAGAAACAGACGTTGATCGAGTCGAACGGCGCGGCAAAGGCGCTCTCCGACACACCGGTTGCCACGCTGGCGTTCCAGAGTCTTGCGCCGTCCATGTGCAGACGCAGACCGTGCCGGCGCGCCGCTTCGGCCACTTCAGCGATCTGATCCGGACTCCAGACGCTGCCTCCGCCGCGATTGTGGGTGTTCTCCACGCATACCAACCGGGTTGGGGCGAAGTGAGTGTCTGGAGAGCGGATAACGGACTCGACATTGGCGCCGGTGAAAATGCCGCGTCGTCC
>JAXDCU010000040.1:0-2710 GCA_034677645.1 Verrucomicrobiia bacterium | reverse complement strand
ATCTCGCACGTTGAATCGAGAGCATCGAGCCCGTTCCACACCGAGTCTTGTCTTTCAGGACCGCCCACCGCGAAACTGTGCGGCTTGCGGAACCCGAACTCGCGCGCCAGCCTGGCGAAGTTATCCTGAGCCCCGTCCCTCACGACAAGGACCACGGCGTCGATGCAACCAGCGCTCTCAAACCGGGCCCAAGTGTGAGCGATCAACGGACGCCCCGCGACGGGCAGGAACATCTTGTCGATGCCCGCGCTACCCATCCTCCTGCCCTGACCGGCCGCGACAATGAGAGCCTGGACCATGTGAGGATTGTGTCTGAGGAGGATGCGGAAAACAAGCTGACAAGATTAGCGAGGCTTTGCAGCAGACGGATGTGGCGTGTTCGAGTTGGCACGTCGTTGTTTTGGGGCATGCAACCATTCCATGGCCGCCTCGCTAAAAAGCCTCACGAACCTGCCGCGGCCGCGGCGCGCTTTGCCATGATTGCCTCGACGATCTTGCCAGCCAGATCGGGTTTCTCGGCAAGCGCTTTCTGCGCGGCTTCTCTTCCTTGGCCGATCAACTCGCCCGCGAACTGAATCCAGGCGCCTCGTTTCTCAACCGCGCCTACGTCGATTGCGACGTCGAGTATGCTCGATTCCTTGTTTATGCCGTGATTGAACATGATGTCGAACTCGGCCTCGGCGAACGGCGGCGCCAACTTGTTTTTGACGATCTTGGCCCTGACATGGCTTCCGATCGCGTTGCCGGCGGCGTCCTTGATCGAGTCTCTGCGGCGGATGTCAATGCGGACGCTCGCATAGAACTTGAGCGCCTTGCCGCCTGGTGTGGTTTCGGGGTTGCCGTAAATGACTCCGACTTTTTCGCGAATCTGGTTTGTGAAGACGCAGGCTGTTTTGGCTTTGGCGAGCACTGCCGCCAGTTTCCGGAGCGCCTGGCTCATCAGGCGCGCCTGCATCCCCATCGTCGGCATCCCCATCTCCCCCTCCAGTTCCGCCTTGGGCACCAACGCCGCCACCGAATCGATTACGACCACATCCAGCGCGTTCGACCGTGCCAGCGTCTCGCAGATCGTCAGTGCTTCCTCGCCGCTGTCGGGCTGCGACACCAGCAGATCGTCCAGGTTAACTCCAAGCCGCTTTGCATAACCCGGATCGAGCGCGTGCTCGGCATCGATGAACGCGGCCAGTCCGCCACCGCGCTGGGCGCTCGCGATCACGTGTAGCATGACCGTCGTCTTGCCCGACGATTCCGGGCCGAAGATTTCGACAATCCGTCCCCGCGGGATGCCGCCGACGCCCAGGGCGAGGTCCAACGAAAGCGCGCCGGTCGGGATGACATCTATTCTGGTCTGGGCGCGCGAGTCGCCCAGCCGCATTATGCTCCCTTCGCCATAGGCTTTTGTGATCGTGGAAATCGCGGCGTCGAGGTCCCGTTGGCGCGCCGCGCTAATCCGCGCCGGATCGGCTGCGGTCGGTTTTTCGGGTGTCTTGTCAGTTGGTTTGGGTGGCATTGCGGTCCTCCTTGTTCACCTGCTTCTTGTCTAACTACTAAACCTGGACATGGACGGAGTCAACTGGGGCGCAGCGGTCGCTGTTATGTTCGCGAAAGGTCGCGGTCGGATACGGGCTGGAGTCGGGACACCAAAGACGGCGTGGCGTTGCGCTTGGCTGTCCACGGTTCTTGAGTGCTCCATGGCCGGAACGGTTCGGTCACCAAAGAAACGACTTCTGTTCGCCCAGGAGCTGATTGCCAGCCCAGAGCGTTACACGCCAGGCTATCAAGTCGCCGGCTTCACGATACGCATCGCCAGTGAGACTGTGGCTCGTCCACCTGCTCCAACCAGTCGGCGCTTTCACCGGGTGTTCGAGCACTAGCGGCTTGTCTTTGGTCGTCCGTGTGGTCAGCAGTTCCGCGCGGAGGATGAGCTTGGCTCCTTTTGCGTGACGCGCTTTCCATTGAATGTCAAATCGCAGACCAAAGCACTCCGCTCGGTTGCGGCGCAAATGCGCCTGGTAAGCGTCCCGCTCCAGCAGGCTGGGCGAGAGTGCAACGCGTCCAGCCGCGTCCATGTAGTGCGGCAGGACTTTGAGAACACGCCCCGTCGGCGCTTCGCCGGCAAAGGCGATAACGCAAGCCGCGAACGTTGCTGCGATGAGTCGTGTCAGGTCCATCGGGGCCGGTTCCAGTCCAGCCGGCCCGAAACCTACATCGCGAGCATTCACAACTCAATGCTGGAATGCCCGAAATCGTGACCGCCCAGTCTCGGTGGGGCGCGACCGCCCGGGCGGGTCGATGAGTTTGGGGAGCACACCCGCCCTCGGGTGTGGCTGGACGCGCCTCGCGTCCAGAGGATCGGCGGGCGGCAGTGCTTTGTGCGGGTGGGGTTTTCCGCGAGGGCGCGGAAAACCGCACGCGCGGCGCGTGCGCTCCCCCCCCGTTGCGTGCGCGATTGGCGTGGATTCGCGTATTCGGCAAGACCCAGGAATTGCTTGACCGCGGGCCGCTGAGGATGGTACACGCCGTAATTGGTGAAAGAAAACGGCTGCTGTCTCCAACAGCACGTGCGTGAAGGAGGCAGCAGGTGAAGTTCGAATTCAGATTCAAACTCAATAGCATGTATTGCTCGGAGGGCAGCATGAAATTCCGAAATATAATAGTGGCGGCTGTCGCTTCGGCAGCCTTGATAGGTTTGGCGCGCGCGGACTGGGAC
>JAXDCU010000039.1:0-5181 GCA_034677645.1 Verrucomicrobiia bacterium | reverse complement strand
TGTCGGTTGAGGCCGCCGCCGGTTTCTTCGAGGAGCTGACGCTTACAACCTTCGAACAGCAGGTTGCTGGCGAAATCATCCGCGAAATCCGGAGCCGACTTGGCTTTCTGACGAATGTCGGATTGGGGTACCTGACGCTGGACAGGGAAAGCGGCACGCTCAGTGGGGGCGAGGCCCAGCGCATCCGGCTTGCCACACAAATCGGCGCCGGCTTGGTTGGGGTGCTCTACATTTTGGATGAACCAAGTATCGGACTGCACCAGCGCGACAATGACCGCTTACTCCGCACGCTCGAAGGACTGCGCGATCTGGGCAATTCAGTCATCATTGTCGAGCACGACGAGGAGACGATTCGCCGAGCGGATCACGTGATTGATCTCGGTCCCGGCGCGGGTGTTCATGGCGGCCAGTTGGTCGCCGCCGGAACGCCAGCCCAGATCGCGGCGCACCCCAATTCGCTCACGGGCCGCTACCTGCGCGGCGAATTGAGCATCGAGGCGCCACGTCGCCGTGAAACTTCCGGCGCGCACGGTTGGTTGCGTGTAATTGGGGCTCGCGAGAACAACCTCAAGAACATCGACGTAGGTTTTCCAATTGGCGCGTTCACGTGTGTAACCGGAGTGAGCGGGTCGGGCAAGAGCACGCTTGTCGATGACATACTGAATCGCGCCTTGGCTCGGCGTCTTCACGGAGCCACGCAGCGCCCCGGCGCCCATACCGCCATCGAAGGAATCGAGCACTTGGGCAAACTGGTCGTTATCGATCAAAGCCCGATAGGCCGCACTCCTCGCAGCAATCCCGCCACTTACACGGGCCTGTTCAACCATGTTCGCGCCCTTTTCGCCGGCTTGCCATCAGCAAGGGTTCGGGGCTACGAGGCAGGCCGATTCAGTTTCAACGTCCGGGGCGGACGTTGCGAGAAATGCCAGGGCGACGGTGTGATCCGAATCGAGATGAGTTTCCTTCCTCCCGTCTACGTGACTTGCGAGGCATGTGGTGGGAGGCGTTACAACCGAGAAACGCTCGAGATCACATACAAGGGTCTTAATGTCGCCGATGTGCTAGACCTGACCGTTGAGGAAGCCGTGAGCTTCTTTCGCGCCGTTCCAAACATGCACGACACGTGTGTAACTCTGGCCGAGGTAGGACTCGGATACCTGCGGTTGGGGCAGGCTGCGACAACACTCAGCGGGGGCGAGGCTCAGCGGCTCAAGCTCGCCACCGAGTTGAGTCGCCGTTCGCTAGGGCAGACGCTCTATCTGCTTGACGAGCCAACGACGGGTCTTCACTTCCAAGACGTTTCCAAATTGCTTGATGTGCTTTTCAAACTGCGGGCAGCGGGCAATACTCTCATCGTGATCGAGCACAACCTGGACGTGATCAAATGCGCTGATTGGATCGTCGATCTTGGCCCTGAAGGCGGCCATGCTGGAGGTCGCGTTGTCGCGGCGGGCACACCCGCGGAGATCATGCGTTGCTCGGCCAG
The DNA here is from genome assembly GCA_034677645.1 of Verrucomicrobiia bacterium. GTDB lineage: Bacteria > Verrucomicrobiota > Verrucomicrobiia > Limisphaerales > J093 > JAAYVR01. The sequence goes on along the minus strand of JAXDCU010000039.1, from coordinate 3,695 downwards.
CCACACTGGCCAATCGCTCAAGCGAGCACTTAGCTTCGCCTCGATCCGCACTGCGCCGCCCAATTCGCCCCATGACCATGGTGCGCCGTCCTTGTGGGAGGCAGCAACGGCTCAATACGAACCGAAACCGCAACGTCCAAGTCTTGAATGACCCACTGGGCAAAAGCTCTGTCAGCAATCGTCCTGGCCACGGCCCTGACGGCCTGTCCCCGAAATGGGATCGCCGCCACGCCCGAGGAGACAAGTTCCTTCGAAGCCTTGCGCAAGGAGTTCCAAGACGGCCTCTACGAGGTGGTGGACCGCAAGTCGATCGAGTTTGCGCGGCAGTACCCAGCCTCCGAGTACCTTCTGGAAGCTTGGATCATTCAGGCTAAATCCCGAATTCAGCTCGGTCGCTTCGACGATGCAATCGCTCTGCTCAAGGAGAAATCCGCCCAGGCAAGTCAACGTGGCGACGAATTCGCCTTTTGGCAGGCGCAGGCTCTCCTAGCCAAGCGCGACTGGGTCTCCGCCGCCGACGCATTCTCAGGCTTGATCGCCGGCTATCCCAGCTCGGGACTGAGACTCCAAGGAGCTTACAGCGAAGCTTTCGCACGCTTTCGCCAGGGAGATACTGTGAAGGCAATCGGCCTGCTGCGCGACGAAAAGGCCGCTTTTGGCCAACTCGCCCCCGCGAATCCCACCGACATCTGGGCACATCGCGGATGGCTGCTGTTGTCGGAACTTGAGCTTTCCGCAAACAACGTCCCTGGGTCCGAAGCGGCGCTCAAAAGGCTTGAGGGTCAAACGTTGCCGCCGGAGCTGGCTTGGCAAAGCCAGTACCTGCTTGCTCGCGCGAAAGCCGCGGCGAACAAATGGTCCGAAACACTCAGCTTCGTCACCAATCTTTGGACTTCCGCGACAAACACGGTCTCGCCCGAACTCCAAGCCGCCGCGGCCCTTTTGCACGGAGAAGCACTCGAACGGCTTGGTCAGCCCGATGCCGCCAGTCAACTCTACGAGCGTGCGCTGGCCAGCGACTTTCCTCCCGTCCAGAGACGCGCCGCGCTCGAACGCATCATCGCCGTCGGTCTTGCCCCAGCCAGGTCCTCGGAGACAGTCAAATGGCTCGAGTCGTTCGTCACCCGGAATCCAAAAGACGATCTCCTCGATCTTGCGCGGATTACGCTGGGCGAACTCAGGCTCGAGCAGTACTACGCTGCCAAGAAAGCGCCATCCGATGGCGCTCCTGAGCGGCAGCAAACGCTCACAAACCTGCTCCAGCAAGCGCGGACTCAGTTCGATCAGTTGGTCACAAATCACGCCTCGAGCCCATTGGTGGGTCGGGGACAACTGGGACGCGGCTGGTGTATGTGGGAAGAGGGCACCAATCACCTGGCCGAGATGCTCCTGAGCTTCAGGACCGCGACTGAGAAGCTTCCCGATTCGGCTCCGCGCGCTGTTGCCAGGTTCAAGTGGGCGGATTGCCAAACGCTAGCGGGTGACTCGGCGGGGGCGCGCTCAAACTACTGGCTAGTGGCCACCAACTATGCCGGGATTCCGGGTCTGACCAACACCATGTTCAGCCAGGCGCTTTTTCAGATCGTCCGGGGCAGCATCGATCTTGCGGACCTGCCTGGCGCATCCACGGCAATGCAGCGGCTGCTTGAACTGGACCCGACAAGCGATCTGGCCCAGCGAGGCCAGTTGCTTGTTGCACAGGCGTTGAACCGCTGGGGTAATACGCGATTAGCACGCGAAACCTGCGAGGATTTCATCAAACGATTCACAAACTCGCATCTTCTCGCCGAAGTGCGGCTTTTCATCAGCCAGACACATGAGCACGAGAACGCCATCCCGGCGGCAATTGCCGCATTGGAAGCCTGGCTGAAGACCTACGGGGCCGAGACCAACTTGCCGGCCAACTTGGTCGCCCAGGCCGATTTCGACCTAGCTCGTCTCTCTTATCGGGCTAAGCCCGACACTAACGCGGTGGTTCTCCTTGCTAACTTCAGCACCCGCTATCCTGACAGCACAAACACGCCGCTGGCCCAGTATCTGATTGGCGAGTACTACTTCAGCCAGGGCGACTACGGGAAAGCCGAACTCCATTTCCAGGACCGTGCTCTTGTGGGAAACACCAACGCGGCCTTGAGTGAGATTTCTTACAGGGCCCGCCTGATGGCCGGGCGCGCCGCCGTCGCCCGCCAGAGTTATCCAAGCGCCCGCGACCACTTCGACTGGATCATCACAAACGGACCCCTGCATGTCGCGGCTTCGCCGATCCCGATCTCGATCGTCGCCGAAGCTTATTTGTTCAGAGGCGACACTTTCACCATGGAAACAACCGCGGGCGAAACCAATCACCTTGCGAGGTTCGGCGAGGCAATCAATGCCTTCGCCAAGATCACTGAACACTGGCCGTCGAACGAGTTCGCTCCGCTGGCTTACGGACGGATCGGCGAATGCCACCTGCAGTTGGCAACCCAGGACCCCAAACGCTATGACCTCGCCGCCGAGGCCTTCCGAAAAGTGATCGATTCGCCGGCCGGTATCTCAGTCCGCTGCCAAGCCGAGTTTGGGCTCGGTGTTGTCCGCCAGAAACAAGCCCAGCTCCGACCCGACCCGGACCGCGAGACTCTGGCCCAGCAGGCTTTGGACCATTACCTCCGCATTCTGTATGGACAGAATCGACGGCCTGACGAAACGCCTGACCCTTACTGGCTCAAGCGGGCTGGACTTGCAGCCGCTGAGCTGGCGGAATCGCAAAAGAAACTGGATGTGGCTATTGGCATCTGCCAGCGTCTTCTGACCGAGGCGCCTTCACTCCGCATGCGTCTGGAGAAGAGAATCGAAGACTTGAAATCCCAAAAAGGAACGCAATAGACCCTGGCCCAAGGATTCTAGCCGATCGCATCAAGCAATCGGCGGCAACAATCGAGGCTGCGCTCAAGCTCGGATTTCTGGTACTCCTGCTCGGCTTGACGGCGCTGGGCTCCATCGGGTGGTCTGAACGGCGCCACTGGCTTTCCCTTGCGCGCCAGGGCGAGAAAACGCGCGAAATCGGTCGCGCGCGCTTTTGGCCAGACATCCCAGAACTCCGGCTTCAGATAAGGCATGTCGATGGAAAAACCTGAGATAATCTCCGCATGAACGGCGATGCCCGGGCATAGCTGTTGAAGATGCGCAAACAGAGCTTTGGTGTCAGTGCATCCTTCGCCAATGGCCGTCCACGCGACTTTTGCCCCGTCCTCATATTCCCAGATCATCGAGTCCCGGATGTGAGTGCAGACAATGAATGGGGCAAGCCTCTCAAGACTGGCAATCGGTTCCTCAAGCGTCCAGGTGACATTGCCGGAATCGAACGTAACACCGACGTAATCCTTGCCCGCCGCCTCCACCAGTGTGACGAGCTCATGCGACTGCATGTCGCCAGCGTGGTTCTCGATCGCGATTTTCACGCCAGCTTCGAGGGCCTGGTTACGCGCCGACTGACACACGCGGGCCGTGTCTTCAATCCGCTTGTCGATGCCTCCTGGGGCGTGTCTGTCGTCGCGAGTGCCGAGGATGCATCGGAAGACTGGCGAGCCTAGCGCCTTTGCCAGCCGGATGCCCAGGGCAAGATGTTGTTCGGCCGTCCCCCAGTCCTTGCGAAAGGCCTTCGAACTGGGACATATACTCCACGAGCCCAATAGCAGGCCTATGCCCTTGTCGCG
>JAXDCU010000038.1:0-2973 GCA_034677645.1 Verrucomicrobiia bacterium | reverse complement strand
CAGAGCCTGTTCGGCGGTGTTGTTGTCGATGTCGAGATCGCCGTCGTCGAGGTAGCGGATGAGCGCGGTCCAGTTGCGTATTCCGACGATTCCGCCCTGTTGTTCCGAAGGAAGGCGCCCGGTAGTTCCGAAGGATTCGGGCCGGGTGTTCCGAGTGATTGCGGCCACGTGTTCCGAGTGAATCGGCCCTTTTGTACCGGGCGAATCGGAGCGTAGCGACGCGGGTGTTTCAACTGTTGTTTGTGTTTGTAGTTGGACAGGCCCTGGGATGTCAAGTGGGGTTTCTTTTTCGCATGGATTCTCCTTTGAGGGTGATGGTGTGGGCGTTGTGGATCAGTCTGTCCAGAATAGCGTCGGCGAGGGTTGGATCGCCGATGATGTCGTGCCAGTGCTCGACGGGTAGTTGGGCGGCGATAAGGGTGGAACGCCGGTCGTAGCGGTCCTCCACAATCTCGAAGAGATCTCTTCGTTCTTCATCCGTCAGGAGGGCTGTTCCCCAGTCGTCGATGATGATGAGGTCTATGCGCAGCAGACTGCGCAGCACGCGGTCGTAGCGGCCGGTGCCGCGCGCGACGGCCAACGCCTGGAAAAACCTCGGGGTGCGGAAGTAGCGGACGGTGAATCCCCTGCGGCAGGCGTGGTTTCCGAAGGCGCAGGCGAGGTAGCTCTTTCCCGCGCCGGTGGGACCGGTGATGATGCAGTTTTCGTGGCTGCGCAGCCAGTGGCATTCGGCGAGGGCATGCACGAGGGTCTTGTTCAATCCGCGGGACTTGCGGTAGTCGATGTCTTCGACGCAGGCGTTCTGGCGCAGTTTGGCCTTGTTGAGGCGGGTTTGCAGCCGTCGGTTGTCTTGTTCGGCCTCCTGGCGATCGAGGAGGAGGGCGAAGCGCTCGTCGAAGTCGAGCGCGTCGTAGCGGCTGGATTCGAGCTGTTCGCGGTAGGCGTCGTACATTCCGGTCAGCCGCAAGCGTTGGAGTTTGTCGAGGGTCGGGTTGGTTAACATAAGCGTGGCTCCTTTTGGGTTGGGTCGGCGGGTTCATCGCCGGCCCGGGTTTGGGGTTGGTAATAATCCGACCCGCGCACGTTGCCGTGCGTGATGGCGGGCGAGGACGTCCTGGGTTTGGGCAAGGGCAGTCTGTCGAGGCCTTGTTTGAGGATTTCGCTAACGCTTTTGTAGGAAGCGGAGTTGATGGCCAGAGCGCGCTCGCACGCGGCCTCGAGCCGCTCGCTTCCATAGGCCTCGCCGAGGCGGATAATGCCCCGGCAGGCTTGGAAACCTTGCTGGGGATGGGGCCGCGAGGCGATGATGCGCTCGGCCACTTGCGCGGCGCAGGGTCCGGCCTTGCCTACCCAATGGATAATGCGCTCCGGCGTCCACTTGGCATGTTCGCGGTGCCCTTCGGGCATGTGCTGGGGCAGGGTGGTGTGCCCGTTCTTTTGATGCGAGCGCACATGGCTGGCAACGCGCTGTCCTTTGTGGAAGCATTCGACGGTGTCCTCCGTCAGGCGCACGTCTATGCTTTCGCCCACGAGACGGTAAGGCACGCTGTAGTTGTGTTCGTCCGCCCGCAGCCGCACGTGGTAGTCGAGGTTGACCCGGCGCCGCTCCCACTCTTCGTATTCGAAGGGCCGGCGCGGCAGCGGCTTGAGCGCGGGCTTCTCCAGCTTTTCGAAGACGCTGCGCCGCGAGCCTTCGATCTGTTGGAAGGGACGGTCGTTGTATTCTTCAAGCAGCTTCCGGATGGCCCGGTTGAGGTCTTCCAGACTGAAAAAGGTCTGGTGGCGCAGTTTGGCGAGGATGCGCTGCTCGACGCCATTGACGCTCGATTCCACGCGGGATTTATCCTTGGGCTTCAGCGGTCTCGCCGGGAGGATTGCGGTCCCATAGTGTTCAGCCAGCCGCGTATAGGTGGGGTTCGCATCCGGCTCGTAGCGGCACGAATGCGAGACGGCGCTGCGTGCATTGTCCGGCACCAGTAGTTCGCTGACGCCCCCAAAGTACGCGAAGGCCCGCACGTGGGACGAGATGAAATCCGGCAGCGTCTGCGTCCACGTCGCCTCTGCATAGGTGTAATAGCTCACACCCGTGGCCGCTACAAAAATCTGGGCCTGGCGCACCGCGCCCGTCTTCGGATCCCGCACCGGCATCGTCATGCCCGCGTAGTCGATGAAGAGCTTCTCCCCGGCCTTGTGTTCCTGGCGCATCCAGACCGGCAGCTTGCCCTTCCACGCCCGGTACAAGTCGCAGAACCGGCTGTATTGGAAGCCCTCCGGATAGCTGGCTTTGTACTCCTCCCACAGCACGAACAACGTCACGCCCCGCCCCTTCAATTCGTCGTGGACCACTTGCCAGTCCGGCAATGGCCGCGCCGTGCCGTCAAGCGGCGCCGGGGGAAACAGCAGCGCCTCCAACGCCGCCTCACCCATCCCCTCCGGCAATGGCCAGCAGACCCCGGCCCGCTTCGCCCGCCACAGATACTCCCGCACCGTCGTGCGGCCCATCCCGCAACTGCGGGCAATCTGGCGCCCGCTCAGACCCACATCAAACCGTAACCGAAGTACTTCCTTGATCTTACGCATGGACAATCTCTTCCCCGGCATGGACTACCTCCTGGTTCCCGAAAACCCCAAAAGGTAGAGCATAGCCCTGTTGGATTGGGCTATCCCGCGGCGCCAAGGCTCCTTCGGCAGCATTCACCGCGAAAGTGGCCGGATTCCCTCACAATGGGTGGGCGCGATCAATCGGTACGGATGGGCGGAATCAATCGGAATGGGTGGGCGCCTTCCGTCGGAATGGGTGGGCGGAATCAATCGGAATCACCGGGCGGATTGGATCGGAATACGCAGAAGGGCTTTGATGGGTTCGACGCCGAGCCGGATTGACGTTCCTCGAGGCACATTGTTGACGCCCAGCGTAAGCGTTTCAATCTGTGCATAGTCCACCCAAATGTGATACATGGGATAAAGCAAAGG
>JAXDCU010000037.1:0-4212 GCA_034677645.1 Verrucomicrobiia bacterium | reverse complement strand
CTTTTCGCCGTCCTTCAAAGAGCCAGATGGAAAATAAAGGGACCCGACGGCGCAGCGGAGCTTCTCGGAGTAAAACCCACGACTCTGCTATCCCGAATGAAGAAGATGGGGCTCAGGCGGCCTCACTGAACATTGGCTTTTCTTTCCCTCTATCCCGCGGACGATGGTAACTGGTGAGTGCCGCGCCGTTTGTTCGTGTCCATCGAGCTTTTCGTGGTGAAATCACGCGCACGCCACAGTGCTTGGGGTCTTTCCGTGCGACTGTTTCGCGGAATCCTCGCAGCCGGCGGAGATTCCCCGGCTTTGGAATCTTCTCGTTGGCAAGACCTTGAGACGGCGACGCGGTCGCCGCAAACGGCGCGGTGTGGAGAAGAGGTTGCAATGGAACCTCGCGGATTCTCGACCGGATTGTTCGGTTCTCGGTGGGCCGCGCCGTGAACCACGGCCGTTCCCGGCGGATTCCGGGCAGTTCAGACCAGCCCTTGATCGACCATTGCGTCCGCTACTTTGACGAAACCGGCGATGTTGGCGCCCACAACAAGGTTTCCAGGGCGTCCATAATCGGCGGCGGTGTCGAAGGCGTTCTTGTGAATTGTGGCCATGATGTGCTGCAGGCGCTTGTCAACTTCGTCGCGGGTCCAAGGCAGGCGCATCGAGTTCTGCGCCATCTCGAGCCCTGACACCGCCACGCCGCCAGCATTGGCCGCCTTTCCCGGTCCGAATAGGATATTCCGGGCCATGAACTGTTGGATCGCATCCGGCTGCGATGGCATGTTTGCGGCTTCCGCCACCACACAGCACCCGTTGTTCAGCAACGCTTCCGCGTCTTTTGCGTCAATCTCATTCTGCGTGGCCGCCGGAAATGCGCAATCGCACCTTAAGTTCCACGGACGCTTGTCGGCGTGGTAGTGGGCTCCGAACTTCTCCGCATACTCCCTGATCCGGCCTCGGCGCTCGTTCTTGAGTTTCATCACCCACGCCAGCTTCTCCTGGTTGATGCCGTCCTTGTCATACACGAATCCGTTCGAGTCGGACATGGTAATGGGCTTGGCGCCGACCTGGTTGAGTTTCTCCACTGTGTATTGGGCGGCGTTGCCAGATCCAGACACGAGGCAGACTTTGCCTTCGAGTGTTTCGCCTCTCGTTTTGAGCATTTCCTGAGCGAAGTACACACAGCCATAGCCGGTCGCCTCAGGACGGATGAGCGACCCCCCCCACGTCAGGGCCTTGCCGGTGAGCACACCGGTGAACGCGTTGGCTAGACGTTTGTATTGCCCGAATAGATAGCCAATCTCGCGTCCGCCCACGCCAATGTCCCCAGCCGGCACATCGGTGTCAGCGCCGATGTGGCGGAATAACTCCGTCATGAACGACTGGCAGAACCGCATGACGTCCATGTCACTCTTGCCTTTTGGATCGAAGTCGGAGCCGCCCTTGGCGCCGCCCATCGGCAGGGTGGTAAGCGAGTTCTTAAAAACCTGCTCAAAAGCGAGAAACTTCAGAATGCTGAGGCACACGCTGGGATGAAGGCGCAGTCCGCCTTTGTACGGGCCAATGGCGCTGTTCATTTGAATACGGAAACCGCGATTGACATGACAACGCCCTTTCTCGTCCTGCCATGGCACGCGGAAGATGATCACCCGTTCGGGTTCGACGATGCGGTCCAAGATGTGGTTCTCACGGTATTTCTTGTGCCGGTCGATGGCCGGCTCGATCGATTCGAGCACTTCGGTGACTGCTTGAAGGAATTCAGGTTCACCTGGATTTCGCTTTCGGACGATCTCGAGTGTGTCTTGTATGAGTCCCATGGTTATCCGGAGTTTTGAATGCTTGCTCTGAGGCCGTTTATCAGAACACGGGGCCGAGCACTCATGGCGACGGCTTCATCCGCCGAAACATGCTGGCGATCGACGCAGAACCGATTTCGAGCGCATAGCGGTGACGCGAGAACCGTTTTGTCTGCATAGGCCGAACGCCACAGATATCAAGAGCGCAACATCAAGTCCATTAATTTTGAGTATCAAAGATAACTATAAGGCGGCTTTCAAAACCGAGCGCCCGCCTGAATCGACGCTCATCACGCTCCCGCGATTGTTCATTAGGTCACCGCAAAACAATTCGTCGCACTTGCGCTCGTGACGGTGGACAATCCAGCGGAACTCTCGCGCGGTGCGGCACTGGGGAGTGATCACAGGGCGGCCTTGGCGATCCTCTCGGCCGTGACCATTGGGTTGCTGCCGTGCCGCACTGACTCTTCGCTCTGAGGGATTACTCGCGGATTGGGAATTGCCTTGTCAGTGGCACCGATCCCCCTATACGGTATCGCGCGCCGCAACAGTTGCCATGCTGGCCAAACGTATCATTCCATGCCTGGACGTGCACGACAGTCGCGTTACACGTGGGCGTCAGTTCGGTCGTGCCGAAGCAGGCGAGCTGCGCAACGTGGGCGATCCGGTTGAGCTGGCGCTGCGGTACAATGCGCAGGGGGCGGATGAGATGGTGTTTTTCGACATAACCGCGAGCGCGCACGGTCGGGCGACGATGATCGATGTGATTCGACGGGTGGCGGATCAGTGTTTCATGCCCTTGACGGTGGGCGGCGGCATCCGGACGGTCGATGACATGCGGGCGATGCTTCAGGCTGGAGCGGACAAGGTGAGCATCAATTCGGCGGCCTTGGCTAATCCAGACCTCATACGGGACGGCGCGTCGAAGTTTGGAAGCCAGTGCGTGGTTGTCTCGATCGACGCCAAGCGTGTCGGTCCGGACCGGTGGGAGGTTTTTTCGCACGGTGGCCGAGCGAGGACGGGCCGTGAAGCTGTGGCGTGGGCGCGGGAAGCGGTGGCGGAGGGCGCTGGCGAGATCGTGCTCAACAGCATCGACGCCGACGGCACCAGGAGCGGCTATGACATTGAGATCACGAGGCGGGTCAGCGAGAGCGTGGGTGTGCCGGTGGTTGCCAGCGGCGGCGCGGGGTGCATCGACCACATGGCTGACGTTCTGTTGGATGGCAAGGCGGACGCTGTTTTGGCCGCGAGCGTTTTCCATTTTAGCGAATACACTGTTGAACAGGTTAAGCAATTCCTGGCGGGCCGGGATATTCCCGTCCGCCTCCTGGGTTCCAGGAACTGAGCCTGAAACGGACCGGGCACAAGCGTGAAACCACTCGACGATCTGAAGTTCAACTCGGATGGTTTGATCCCAGCCATCGTTCAAGACGCCGCGAGTGGCCGAGTGCTCATGATGGCGTGGATGAATCGCGACGCTCTCGAACAGACGATTGAGCGCGGGCAGACCGTGTTTTGGAGCCGTTCCCGCGGAAAACTCTGGGTGAAAGGCGAGACAAGCGGCCACACGCAACGCGTCAAGGCTATCGCGCTCGATTGCGACGGCGATGCTCTGTTGATACAAGTTGAGCAAGTGGGTGCTGCTTGCCACGAAGGGTACGGTTCCTGTTTTTTTCGCAGCCTCACGGAGAACGGAAAGAGTGTTCGCGTGACTGAGTCGCGGCTGGTCAACCCGGATTCCGTATACGGCAAGACCTGATGGACACGTACGCAACCTTTGGCGGGAAAACGTATTTTTTCCTTGTGGCGTTGCTGGTTGTCGCCCGCGGCCTTGATTTCCTGAGCACCTGGATTGCAACGCCAAACCTGGAACTGGAAGCCAATCCGATCGCGCGAAGGATTGGCTGGCATGGGGGGGTACTAGTCAACGCGGTGGTGTGCGCGGTCTTTGGCATGTGGCCTCTGCCGGCGATTGTGATCATGACAGCGAGCGTTTTGGTCGCGGCGCGGAATTTTCAGGTGGCGTGGTTGATGCGGAGCATGGGCGAGCCCTGCTATCGTGCCTGGATTAGCGAGCGGATTTCCGAGTCCAAGCGGGGTTTGTTCCTTTTCTGTTTGGTGGCGCAAGGCACGCTTCTAGCGGCCGTTGGCGCTGCTTTGATCCACTTCAGCGACTGGAAGCCCGTGCCTTTTGGGATCGGCACGGGGGTGGTGGCCTACGCGATCCTGGTTGTGCTCTTCTCCATGATCTCAGTGTGGCGCACGTGGCGCCACTCTGACGCGAACCGCTGAACTGATGTATTCTCCCGGCAAGAACGAATTCGTGCGGATGGCTTCGCAAGCCAACCTGATTCCGGTGACGCGCCGCGTTCTCGCCGATTTCGAAACGCCGCTTTCCGCCTATGTCAAGATTCGGGGCCAAAGC
>JAXDCU010000036.1:0-6697 GCA_034677645.1 Verrucomicrobiia bacterium | reverse complement strand
CCCTGAGTTTGAAGCATTGTTGAACGCCGGAAGCACGGTATCGCTGTCCGCCGCAGACGCCATCGATCTGTACATGGGCTCAGGCGGCGGAACGGGCTTCGACCTTGCGGAGTCCGGATTCTCGGCGATTCAGTATGTCAAAGTCGAAGGTCTGTCCGAGTACAGCGGCGGTGAGCTCGACGCGTTCTCGGCCGTGCGCCCCATGGTTGTTGGGGACAGCCTTTCGATCGCACCAGCGAATATCGCCAAAGGGACGTCAGCGCTCTGTTTTCAGCGGCCAGACAGCGCGGAGGACGAGGCCATTGCTCTGGACTTAGCCGCGGTCAGTGAAGTGGCGCGCGTGAGCACCGGCGTTTTGTCAAATCCATCCGTACTGGGGCCCGTGAATGGCCGGGTGCTCACAGCAGCGCGGGTTGAGTTGGCGCCGATTCTTAGCGATAATACCGTGACGTTCGCGACGGACCTCCGCGTGTGGCCCGGCGGGAGTTACGCTGGCAACGGCAGCGACCTGGACCTACTGTTTTGGAGTGGGACCGAGTGGACGCGCGCCGCATTTGCATTCGAGCCTCTGACCGCCTCCGTTGTCGCGCGCGGATTGACTAACCTCTCAAACCTGGTTCTGGTCCAAGCGCTGCCGCCGCAACTGACCGTTGCATCGACAGGCGCGGAGACGCAGGTTCGGTTCGCGCCTGTGCCTGGCTGGGAGCACGCTCTGGAGCGAACGTCTGATTTCGCCAGTTGGACCAGAGTCTCCGAGGTCACGCCAACTGACACCCAGGAAGTTCTCCTTCAGGACAACGATCCGCTGGTGCACGGAGCCTTCTACCGTTTGCGCGTGAATCGGCCGTCTGGTCAAGTCGCAATCAAGATGGAAGATCGTGGGAAATGAAACCGTGCGGCCATCTGAGCGAGTCCAAGCCACGGGCGCTGCGATGCTCTGGCGCTTCTGGCGGGTGGTCGCGACGGAATGATTTGCCGCGCGCGTTCACTCTGATTGAGCTGCTGGTGGCGATAGCCGTCATTGCCATCATGGTTGGCTTGTTGTTGCCGGGGCTCGCCCGATCCAAAGCCACGGCGCAGCGCGTGGCGTGTCTTGGCAACTTGCGGCAGATGGGGATTGCTGCGCGATCCTATGCGGCGGACCACGATGACTTCTATCCCACTGCCTACTACAACGCCGTCGAGAAGGGCGTGAACATAGCCTACGGGTGGGACCTAACCGCCATCAGCGAGAACCCGCCCCGTGTGGAACCGGGCTTGCTGTGGGAGGGGCAAGGCGCCGAACGGGTGCAACAATGTCCGTCATTCGCCGGCAAGGCCAACTGGATCGCCGACCAAGTTACCGGCTACAACTACAACACGAGCTACATCGGACATGGCCAGTTCGAGAGCATTCAATCGCCAGCCAAGGCCGCCACCGTGAAACAGCCCGGGGCAACCGTCATCTTCGGCGATGGCCAGTACGCCAGCGGCGCGAACAAGTTCATGAGAGCGCCCTGGCCAAATCCGGGCGACGACTCATTCAACGGTCGCTGGGCGGGGACGCAGGGTTTTCGGCATCTTGGTAAGAGCAACGCGTCCTTTTGCGACGGCCACGCCGAATCGCTTCGGGATCGTTACACAAACAATGCCAACGGCGCGGCCAGAGTGGCTGCTGGCACCGGGTTCCTTTCTCCCGACAACTCTCTCTACGACCTGGAATAGAGCCTTGTACACTTCAACCTATAGCATTGCCAGGTCATTGCCGTGACTTCATTATCTTCGTGCTCCTGCGCAAAGCCGAATTCCAGCACATATGCGTACATCCAAAGTTCCGCGTCGCGAATTCCTGCGTGGCACGGCCGCGCTTGGACTTGCCAGCCTGGCCAAGTCGCTCACCGGTTGCGCATCCGCGTCTCGGTACACGCTCGGTTGCTACACTCGACCGTGGGACAAGCACGAGTATCGCGTTGCGCTCGACGGCGTGGCCGAAGCTGGTTTCAAGCACGTCGGCCTCATGACGGCGAAGGGAAAGTCCTGGGTCATCGTCACCGTCGACTCAACGCCGGATGAAGTCGCGGCTGTTGCCGATCAGGTGAAGCAGCGAGGACTCAGGACGATCTCGATCTACGGGGGTGATTTTCCCGCGGCCAAGTCGGTCGAGGCGGGCGTGGCGGGGCTCAAGACCCTAATCGATCACTGCGTGATTTGCTCATGCCCGAACCTGCTGCTCGGCGGCACGTCCGACGAGAAGCTCGTCCAGCCCTACTACAAGGTCGTGGCCGAGTGCTGTGACTATGCCGTGTCCAAGGGCGTTGGACTGTCGGTCAAGCCGCATGGCGGTCAAAACGCCACCGGACCGCAGTGCCGGAGACTCATTGAGCAGGTCGGCCACAAGAACTTTCGTCTCTGGTACGATCCAGGCAACATTTATTACTACTCCGACGGCAAGCTCGATCCCGTGGACGATGCAGGCACGGTGGACGGACTGGTTGTGGGGATGAGCGTGAAAGATTTCGTTCCGCCGAAGGAAGTCTCCGTCACGCCTGGCCGTGGCCGTGTGAACTTCCGGGAGGTGTTGGCCGGACTGCGGAAGGGCGGCTTCACGTCGGGTCCGCTGGTGGTTGAGTGTCTGGCGCAGGGCGAGCCTTTGGATGTCACCGCAGAAGCCAAGCAGGCCCGCCTGTTCCTGGAAGAACTCATCAGGCACTACTTCTCGTAGCAACCGACGTCACCCCTCAGCGCGGCGCAGACGCAACCGAACGGCGACGCCGAAAGGACTGCTGGTGTTGCATGGCAGCACCTCTCTGGCGCCGCGCTGTATGAGGCGACACAGTCGGCCGAGAGGATGCATGTTTGAGACCGTGATCGTTCGAATGGCGGAAAGTTTGCACAGCCCGCGCAGATTCTGCGGGATAGCAGCGCGGGATGCTCGGACAAAACACTGATTTCCTTGGCATTGTTGGTCGGAGCGACAGGATTTGAACCTGCGACATCCAGCTCCCAAAGCTGGCGCTCTAGCCAGGCTGAGCTACGCTCCGACGTCCGCGTGCGGCCGCACTATCGCCCATTGCCGGCACGCGCGCAATGAGAAGTTGAGCACTTGCGTTCCAGGCCGTTTTCCTCCACGCTCGCGATGATGGCGCCCGCGCTCGCAACAAGGCAGAGGGGCTTGGCGATCCTGCCATGCCTTAGGTCTTTTCGCGCGTGCCGGCACGGCAAACGCTTTATCTTGGTCGGCGTTAAGTTGGTGGCGGAGTCTTGACCGGGTCAGACGAAGTTGAAGAACGCACGTGTATGAGAAAAGCACTGATGGTTGGGTTATTATTGGCCGGGTTGAGTTGTTTCGCGCTCAGAGTTGCCGGGGCTGACGTTGTGCTGAACGAAATAATGGCTGACAACCAGAGCGCCGTTGTCAATGGGGGCAAAACACCCGATTGGGTCGAGCTTTACAACACGACGAGCTCGACGAAGGACTTGAGTGGGATGAGTTTGAGCGACGATCCGCTAGTGCCGCGGAAGTTTGTGTTTCCGTCGAGCACAACGATCGATGGGCAGTCGAGGTTGATTGTTTGGTGTGACGATGCTTCCAGCGCGCCCGGCCTGCACACCGGGTTCGGCCTGAGCGCCACGGGCCAGAAAGTCACGCTGTATTCCGCGGCCACGGCACCGGTGCAATTGGATACGATCGCGTTTGGTCTGCAGTTGGCTGACTTTTCGATCGGGCGTGTTCCTGACGGCACCGGCCAATGGAAACTGTGCCAGCCCAAACCGTGGCTGGCTAACGCCGCACAGACTCTCGGTGCTGCCGGGAATCTCCGCGTCAATGAGTTCATGGCGTCGTCCTCGACGGGCGCTGATTGGTTCGAGCTTTACAACGGCGATTCGCTGCCGGTCTCGCTGGGGGGGTTGTCGCTCACCGACGACGCATCTGAGCCGGGCATGTCGGTGATACCAGGGCTGAGTTTCATCGACGCCGGCGGCATCCAGTTGTTCTGGGCTGACGAGGATACCGTCAAAGGAGCGGATCACGCTGACTTCAAGCTCGGAGGTGGGGGAGAGAGCATTGGTTTGTACTCCGGGGCCACGAAGATTGACCTTGTTCATTTTGGCGCCCAGCAGACGGACGTTAGCATGGGCCGGCTTCCCGATGGCGCCAGCACATTCGTGTCGTTCACCGAAAGCCAGTCGCCGGGCAAAAGCAACTATCTGCCGGTGCCTGGAGTAGTTGTGAACGAGGTGCTGACCCACACCGATCCGCCGCTCGAAGACGCCGTCGAGTTTCGCAATCTTACCGGATCGCAAGTGGACCTCACGGGTTGGTACCTGAGCAACAGCAAGAACAATCCCCGCAAGTACCGCGTGCCGGATGGCGTGGTGTTGCCGGCGAACGGGTACGTCGTGTTCTACGAATACCAGTTCAACGCCGTCCCTTCGAGCCCCGACAGCTTCAATTTCAACTCGGCGCACGGAGACGATGTCCTCCTGTCCGAGGCCAAGGGAGACGTGCTCACGGGCTATCGCGTGAGTCAGGAGTTCGCCGCATTGCCCTACGGAGTGTCAATGGGCCGTGTAGTCACCAGTACCAGCTCCGATTTCGCGGTATTGAGCGCTAGGACATTCGGTGCCGACGACCCGGACAATGTAGCCGAGTTCCGCATGGGCACGGGTGCGGCCAACGCCGCGCCAATCGTCGGCCCGGTCGTCATCAACGAGATCATGTACCACCCGCCGGACATCGTCACTGGCTCGGTGCCCGAGGACAACACGCTTGATGAGTACATCGAACTCCACAACACGACCGATGCGGAGGTTTTTCTCTTCGATTTGGCTTATCCGGCCAACACGTGGCGGATAACCAACGCCGTCGACTTCTCATTTGTGAGCGGCACACGCATATCCGCGCGCGGATTCTTGCTGGTCGTTGGATTCAATCCTCAAACCAACCCAACTCAGAAGACGGCGTTCCGTACCAAGTACTCCGTCTCCGACGCGGTGCAGATTGTTGGGCCGTGGTCAGGGAAGCTGGCCAACGACGCTGAAACGATTGAACTGGTCAGGCCGGACACGCCGCAACAATGGCCGCACCCCGACGAAGGTTACGTACCCTACGTTCCGGTCGACCGCGTGACCTACCAAGACAGTGCGCCCTGGCCGGCTCAGGCCGACGGCATTGGGTCTTCGCTCCACCGTTTTGATCCCCTCGCCCATGGGAACGATCCGGCGAACTGGTACGCGGACGCGCCCTCCCCTGGGACCGACGATGGGCGATTGGAAATAGAGTCCGTGGTTGTCTCCGGCGGGCGCATCGCGATCAGTTTCACTTCACTTCCACGGCGGGTTTACGCGGTCGATGGGCGGTCAAACCTTGCCACGGGAACATGGACTCGACTGGCCGACTACCCGGCCGTAGCCACTAGCCAGACCCGCGAGTTCAGCGAGTTGATCGGCGCGGGCGCCGCAACGCGGTTCTATCGGCTAACCGCGACCCTCGCGCCGTGAGGTCCGTATGGCGCGGGATTCCTGACGTTGTATAGGATCAGCATATGTCTGGACACAGCAAGTGGGCGAAACTGAAGCACTTCAAAGGCGCGATCGACGCGAAGCGGGCGCGCATCTTCGCCAAGCTCGCGCGCGAAGTCGCGATAGCCGCCAAGCTCGGCGGCGGGGACCCTGGTCTCAATCCGCGACTTAGAATGGTCCTGCTCAAGTGTCGGAGCGCCAACATGCCCTCCGAGAACATCGAGCGGGCCATCAAGAAGGGGACTGGCGGCGACGAAGGAGTCGTTTACGAAGATTTGACTTATGAGGTGTTTGGTCCTCATGGTGTGGCGATGCTTATCGAGATAAGCACCGACAATCGCAATCGCACGGCCGCTGAAATCCGAAGCCTGTTGAGCAAGCACGGCGGAACCATGGCCACGGCGGGCGCGGTCAGTCGTTTGTTCCGACGCAAGGGAGAGTTGATCCTCTCACGCGATTCGGTGGAAGAGGACAGACTTTTGGAATGCGCTCTGGATGCCGAGGCCGAAGACGTGCGATCTGAAGCTGCCGGTTACGAAGTGATAACCGATCCAGCCAAGTTTGAAGCTGTCCATCGCAAGCTGGAGGCTCAGGGCCTCAAGTTTGACAGCGCCGAAGTCACATACCTGCCCATCCAGACCGTTCCCGTCCCGGACGCCTCAACCGCGGTGGCGGTGAGCGCCCTGGTTGAATCCCTTGAGGAACACGACGACGTCAAGGAAGTCCACACGAATGCCGAACTCCCGGACGAGGCGCCCTGATCGCGAGCTGGCATCCGCCGGCGGAGAGCGACTGGAACATTGCTTGCCGTCCGCATGAAGGCGAGTTCGTCCTCGGCAGCCGCGCGGCTGTTGACGGCTTTGGCTGATGCCATCAGCCGTCGGCCGCATTTGTTCGTTTATCCCCAGCTCGCGCTCTTTGTTTTGTCACTCTGGTACACGGTCGAACATCTCGAATTCGACATGAACCGGAACAACCTGGTAGGCGCGGAACAGAAATA
This sequence comes from Verrucomicrobiia bacterium, assembly GCA_034677645.1. GTDB lineage: Bacteria > Verrucomicrobiota > Verrucomicrobiia > Limisphaerales > J093 > JAAYVR01. The sequence goes on along the minus strand of JAXDCU010000036.1, from coordinate 195 downwards.
CCACCAGAACTATCTCCGCTATAAGAAGGAGTTTCCGGTGCAGGACGAGTTGGTGGCCGTGGCCGAAAGCGAGAACTCCGAAAAGAACCGTCAGTTTGTCGAGCGGCTTGGGGCGCGTCTGGAGAAGGAAACGAACTTGTTCACGGACGTTTTCTACAAGGGCGACCTCAAACTGATGGGGTCCAAAGCGCTGCT
>JAXDCU010000035.1:0-11958 GCA_034677645.1 Verrucomicrobiia bacterium | reverse complement strand
TGGAGGATTACAGACCAACACCCGACGGTCAGCCTCCTCTGGCGCGTGCGACGGCATGGGTGACGCGCCCGGACGGTGCGGAACGTGAGACCAACACAATGCCGCAGTGGGCTGGGAGCTGTTGGTACTACCTGCGCTACCTTGATCCGTCGAACGATCTGGCCTTCTGCGACCGCGAGATCGAAAGGTACTGGATGCAAAAAGTTGGCTCCGCGGGAACGGGACGCAAAGCCGGAGGCGTTGATTTGTACGTCGGAGGGATCGAACATGCGGTGTTGCATCTGCTGTACGCCAGATTCTGGCATAAAGTGCTTTATGACCTGGACCATGTCTCGTCGCCCGAACCTTTCCATAGATTAGTGAATCAGGGGCTTATCCTCGGCGAGACCGAGTTCGCCGTTTTCAACCGCGCTGACGGCAGCCTGTGCAGCACGACCGATCTATGCGACATTGGCGAAGAAGCCACGCCGGAAGGACCTAGGCTAACCGGACGACACCGCGTTTCGGGCGAGCGATGCGCCGGACGCCGGATCGGCGAAGATCAGATTGCGAAGCGAGGCGAAGCTTTTGTGCTCAAGACCAATCCTGCTATTCAGATCGACGCGCGAAGCTTCAAGATGTCTAAGTCGCGCGGGAACGTCATCAACCCAGACCAGATACTCGACGAATATGGCGCCGATGCGTTTCGGCTCTATGAGATGTTCCTCGGTCCGCTCGAAATGGTAAAACCATGGAGCAGCCGCGGTATCGAAGGCGTGTACAGGTTTCTGGGGAGGGTGTGGCGTTTGTTCGTGGACGAGCAGAGCGAGAAGGACTTTGAGCAGCGCTGCGCGGCGGAACCGGGAGCGGTGGCGCTGTTTCTTGAGGAGATCAGACTGAACGCCGCGATTCGCGACACCGTGCCTGACCGAGAGCAGCTCAAAGCATTGCACTCGTGCATACGGAAAGTGACCGAGGACATAGAGGAGCTTCGGTTCAACACGGCAATATCGGCTTTGATGATCTTCGTGAACCAGGCCATGAGCTGGCAGGTCAAACCGGTGACCGTGCTCCGGCAATTCGTGCAACTGCTCGCGCCGTTCGCGCCACACCTGTCCGAGCAATTGTGGGCAATGCTGGCGGAACCATGTGAGTGCGCACAACCAGCGCTGGCCTACGAGCACTGGCCACGGTGGGACTCGTCATTTCTGGAGGCAGACACAATCGAGATACCTGTGCAGGTCAATGGACGTGTCAGGGAGCGCATCGTGGTGGCCGCAACCGCGTCCGACGATGAAATCCGAATCAAGGCCCTGCAGGCGGACAGAGTCCAACCCTACATCACCGACAAGCAGGTGCGGAAGGTGATTGTCGTGCCGCGCCGTTTGGTGAATATTGCGGTGAGTTGAGAGTGATGGTTCATTGGTCTGTGTTTAAGTTGACGCGACACGAACAAGAGGTGCTGTGCCTGGTGATCGGACTGCTGCTGGTCGGCTGGGCCGTGAAGGCTTGGCGGGCAGCACGCGAACCCGCCGGGCCGCCACCTGTGCACGCACCGGGATGATTTCGTATGGGCGGAAAGAAATTAGAGCAAACGCTGGACGGGATACTGGAAAAAGACTCGCGTTTCCACCGAGACGCTTACGCGTTCGTTGGCGAAGCGGTGGATTTCACGCAGAAGTCCATCAGCAGGGCCAACAAGGGCAAAGTTCGCCACATCACCGGCCAGGAGCTGCTCGCTGGCATTCGGGCTTTCGCATCCGAGCAGTATGGGCCGATGGCACTCATGTTGTTCGAGGAGTGGGGGGTTAAAAAGTGCGAAGACTTCGGCGAAATCGTCTTCAACCTTGTGGAGCACGGATTGCTCAGCAAGACCGAAAACGACAGCCGCGTTGACTTCAAAGGCGGCTACGACTTCCACGAAGCCTTTCGCAAGCCATTCATTCCTCGACGCAAAGCGGGGACCCAGTCCAAGCTGCCAGGAGTGGCAAGTTAACACGGAATTGCCACCCCCCACCGGGGCAGTGCTCTCCGGATCGATGCAACTCCGTGAAGCGGGCCGGCTCGAAATCTAGCGTGCGGAAGATGGGGCCTTGATTCTCCTAGTGAGTCGCTGCAGCTCCGCCACGGAGATGAGGCCGGCCTGGACTTTAGCCCATCCTTCCTCTCGCAACGAGCGATAGCCTTGGCTGCGAGCGGCGGCGCGAAGCTGGCCGGTAGGCACGCCAGGCCCCAACATGTTCGCGACTTCCTCGCTCATTACGAAAAACTCGTAGATCGCCACTCGCCCGCGATAGCCTCTTTCCCCGCACTCCACGCAGCCAGCACCTCGGAAAAAACAAAGGTCGGAAGGGCGAAGCTTGATAGCGGCCGCCATCTCCTCGCGCAGGTCTTCGGCCACGGATGAGTCTGGCTGTTTGCAGTGCGGGCAAATGCGCTGAGCCAGGCGCTGTGCTATGCTGCAAACTAGCGATGACCCAAGCAGGAACGGTTCGATGCGCATGTCTAGCAGACGCGTTATGGCGCTGATGCTGTCGTTCGTGTGGAGCGTTGAGAAAACGAGATGTCCGGTTTGAGCGGCGCGGATGGCTATCTCCGCGGTTTCAGGATCGCGGATTTCGCCGATGAGCACCAGGTCGGGGTCGTGACGGAGAACCGATCGCAGACCGCTGGCGAACGAGAGCCCAACCTCATCCTTGACTTGGATTTGAACCACGCCTTCGAGTTGGTATTCGATCGGGTCTTCGATGGTGATGATTTTGCGTCCTTCATCGTTGGCATGAGCGAGAGCGGCGTACAGTGTGGTGGTCTTGCCGCTTCCGGTCGGGCCGGTCAGAAGAATGAGTCCTTGAGGCAATTGCGTGAGTTCACGCACGAGGCCTTCCTGTTCCGGCTGCAGTCCAAGTTCCTTGAGGTCCAGGAACAGGCTTTGTCGGCCCAGAATACGCAGGCAGATGCCCTCGCCATGTCTGGTCGGGACGATTGAAATCCGGAGGTCGTATTCCTCGCGCTCAGTCTTCATCGAGATGCGCCCGTCATGAGGCACCCGTTTCTCCGTGATGTTGAGGCCCGCCATGATCTTCAACCTGGAGACCAAAGCCGCGTAGATTTGCCGCAGGTCCGTAGGCACGGGCACAGTCTGCAACACCCCGTCGATACGGTACCGGAGACGCACCGAGGAGAAATAGGGCTCGATGTGGACGTCGCTCGCCGAGAGGCGCAATGCCTCGGAGAGAATCTGCTCGACAAAGCGTGCTATGCTCGCGTCCACGGCCGAGGCGCCCTCGCTCGTGGGCACGTCGAAAACCATGTCGCGCGCGGCGTCTTTGAGTGCGCGGTCCTCTCTGAGCCGTTGGATGGTCTCGGCCCCCAGGCCAAAGTTCTGCTTGATTATGGCTCGCAGGCAACTAGGTGTGGTCAGGACCGGCCGGATTTTGCGATTAAGCAGAAGACGCAGGTTGTTGACCTCAGACTGACGTGGCGGCTCGCAGAAGGCCAGAGTCAGAGTGTCTTCTTCGAGAACGAGCGGCAGAACTTGGTGGTTGAGCATGACGGCCAGCGGAACCACGTCCTGAAATCCGGCGGGAAACTCGAACGCGGAAAGGTCTCGGAACTCGATCTGGTGAAGGCCGGCCAAAGCACGATAGGTGTCCTCTTCGGAGGCGTACCCGAGACTTAGAACGGCGGCGTGTTGGGGCGTGTGCCAACGTTGTTGCCGCCGACGCAGATTGTCCAGTTGAGCGGCGGTCAGCTTGCCTTGTTCGAGCAAGACGTCACCGACTTCCTTTTTTGGTGCTTCAGGTTCCATCGTCAGGAAGCGGGCACTTCGAGGATTGCTTTGACCTTGAACTTTAGATCGTTGGTCTTGCCGGCTGCGTTGGTCAAGGTGAGTGTCGAGACATCAATTTGGCTGATTGCATGGTCTGCCACCACACGCGCGCCATTTGTAAGAATCAGCAGCGAGTCTTCGAGAAGAATGTAAGCAAGCGACGCACCTCTCGAAGAAAGAAGACAGCCTTGATACTCGATGCTTACTTTCTTTGTCGGCGGGGGTGGAGGGGGTTGAAAATGGAGAGTGTAGAACGGGTTGATCGCATTGGTTGGAGCTTCGGCGCGGGCGACTGCCTTGAGAGCGAGCCAGCCTTCGGCGTCGCTTCCGGCAAAACCGCGCGCCGATGGTGGTCTGGTCTCCGGCAGCGGCTTGAGTTCGGGCATGCCGCCTCCGAGTCGGACTGCCCCCGCAATGACCAGCACCGCCAAGCCACCAGCTATGGCCACGGACAACCAGATATTGCGTTCGAGTAGACTCAGCATGGGGCCGTTCTCACTGGAATGGGCCGATGGGGTCCGCCGGGGGCCAGGGCGCGAAGCTGGAGACCCGCGCCTCCAGCCTGACAGCGTCTGGCTGGTTCGGCGCATGTTTGCGCACCAGGATTCGTTCAATGAAGAAAGCCGGTTTATTGGTCAACGCGTCCCCAAAGCCCGCCTCTCTAAGCTCTTCACCGCGGAGCGGTAGTGAGCGCAGGAATCGGCTGGCGGATTGAGTCGAAGCAATGATCTCGACTTGCATGGCAATCTCTTCCACGGCGGGCGAGTGCTGGTCCATTGCGCGGTGGCTGATGGGCGGCAACTGCTTCAGGGAGGACACCGAGGAAACCTTGCTTTGGATCGCCGCGAGGAGCAGATGGTTCGCCATTTGCAGCCGCGGCCAGAGCAGGCGCGGCTCCGGCAAGTCCACGGAATGTTCGGGCAGTCCCGCGATTGCGGCCGGGTCGAATGCCACGCCTTGTTGCTTGCCCAGCCGCAGGAGTTGCCCAGCCTGCTGCATCCTCTCATTCTGAAAGTCAATTAGCTGCCAACTCCGCGCCATCCTGTCACCGAGGGCGGAATCGATTTCTATTTGCTTCCTGGCCAACTCCTGGACCGACTGAAGGTTCGTGATGGCTGTCCGCAGGTCGGTCAGACGCTGGGCGTAATTCTCTACCGTCAGACCTCGGCAGGCGCGGACATCGCGGTTGGTTGACACGAGTTTTTCCCAAAGCGCCGTAACTTCCTTGTCATGTGCCCTGGCGTCACGCGCCAAAGGACTGTAGACAAACCGATGGTACGCGGCCAAGGCCAGCGTCACCAGCAAGACACCCGAAGGAAGCCAGCGTATGGGAGAGGCGGATGCCATGGGCGTATTTCAGCGATTCGTGGGCACGGAGTGCGCCTTGGCGGGTTCTCGGTCCTTGCGTTCCCGATCGTCTGGCCGTCTTGCGTTATCCTCGGCCTCTTCAGAAACTTGGTTTTCGCCTCTTGTTGTCGTGGGACGCCTGAACAGCTCCGCTGGCATTTCCAGGACCAATCCATACACGTGATTGCTTATCATGACACGTGGATCGACCCACTCCCGCTTGCGTTCGAGAGGAAGAGCGTCGACGTTGGCAAAGACACCCGGACGCTTCAGAGCGCCAACCCGCTCGCTCAGAACCTGGCGAGCCGCGTCGCCTTCCCGTGGGATGCATACCTCTGTGATGAACTCGGCCTGCGATGATGGGCTGGCGGGCGTTGGCACCACAGCGGTCCCAACCTGGTTCGTGGCCGGGGCGGGGGCTGTGCTTCCGGTTGTGTAGCTGGCAGCGTCGGCGAAGAGCACAAGCCAGAAATCGTCATTGGTCCGCGCCTGTGTCAAGGCCAACCAGCTCTGTAGTGTCCGTAGGGTTTGGCGGCGACGTTCAATCACCGGGCGAATGCTCTCGTAACCCGTTTCGATGCGGGTTGCGAGTTCCGCTATCGACCGGGCGGATGCGAGTGCTACCTCTGTGTTCCGCAGCAGCGTTTGCTTGCGTTTGAACAGACTTGAGTTCTGCCATGTTCCGTACGCCAGCACCGCGATCGCCGTGACAATCAGCACGGCAATCGCAGCTTGCGCGGCTTCCCACACTTTACACCGCATTCGGCGTTTACGGAATTCGGGTGGGAGCAAGGAAAGCGCGCGCGGCTCCTTGCCCAAAGCAATCCTGGCGACTCCGTAGGCGACCCAGTATTGGTCCATGGGCTCGGCGATACGAGGTTCGGCCAAAGCGGTCCATCGGCGGAAGCGCATCGGCCCAAGCCTGCTTAGGAACTCGACCAAACCTGCCTGGGCGGCTCCGCCACCCGCCAAATAGACCGTCAGCCCAGCCTCTGTCAGCCCTAATTCAGGCGTGTCCTCTATCCACTCGGCCACGCAACGGCGAAGTTCGCCGTGCCATTTCTCAACCGCCTGGACCAGTTCCGGAGCAGCATCTCTTCCTTGCAACAGGTCTACCGACTTTTCGAGCGCCTCAGCAGCGTCGATTGTCATTTGCCTGCTCTCCATTAGGCTTCGAGTGAACTGGTCGCTTCCCCCTTCGAAACTGGTCGCGAACAGACCCTGCCCAGCATGTAGCATGGCCACAACGGTTTCACGGGCGCCAAGGTCGACAAGCACGGCCGCATCGGGGGGGGGCGTAAGGAACCTGCTGGCCGCGACAAGTCCCTGCGCGCTTGTGGTGATCTCCGAGAGAAGGCCGCCATTGACAGGAGCATCGGTCGCGCTGTGTGCCATTCCAAAACGCTCGATCAAGTTAGAAACCTCGTCTTGCTTGCAGAAAACGAGAGTATAAGGGCTAGCCTTGGACCCCCACGGCTTGAGAGGCGTAGAACCGATTGTTAACTCGTCTTCACCGAGCCCGCTGAGCTTTCGCGCCTCCGCGGAAAGGAACTCGCGCGGCGTGGCGGAATGCGCTTCAGGAACATCAACGGTTTGCGTGATGATCCGGTGCTGGGGCAAAACGAGTGCCACCGTGTGCGGTCCCAGTTCAGGCACGACGAGTGCCAAATGCTGCCGAAGCTCGTCGGGTTCGAGTGCTCCCTCTTCCGGCAGAGGCTCGGACTGTCTGTGCAGCACACGGAATTTCCCCAACCTCGATTCGGCCACGAGGAGTTTGAGTCGTCGCCGGCCAGGGTCTATCACCAACACCCGATGGCCCGACAGGGGGACAAGGCGTTGCAGTAGAGGAACGGGAATGTGTGCCGTCACTTCGCCTGCGCGGGGGTTGGCTGGCTGCCAGCGTCGGTCCCGGTGCGGCGCTCAGGAGCAATCTCCTCGCTGTAAGCCAGGTATTCGCCGGTTTCGGACAAAAGCGTGGCGGTGACGAACACGAGCAGGTAGCGAGGTCGGTCGATCTCGGTGCGTCGACGGAACACGGCGCCAATAACGGGCAGGTTGCCCAGGATCGGGACCGACTCCACGTAAGTGCTTTGCGCACGTTCGAGGACGCCGCCCATCACCACCGTTTCTCCTGACCGGACAGCCACGCGCGTTGCGAGGTCCTGGGTGCGGTATTCCGGGAGCCGAATGTCGGTCTTGCTGATGACGTTGCCCTCATCGTCCGTGTCCGTAATGGTCATGAATGGCGTCAGTTCAACGGCCGTGTTAACTTTCGGATTCAGAGCCAGAAGGATCGTTTGGCCGTCTCCACCGACGCTGGCCAAAACGTCCAGCGAAGCGCCGGCAGTGATCTTGGTTGGTTTGCCCGCGGGCACCAGTTGTGATGAAGAGCGGCGCTCGAGGATAGTGGTTTTGACCTGGTACTCCTCATAGTAGTACTGGACTTTGCCGTCGGAAATTGTCGCTGGGAGGTTGTTCAGGACCGTCAAACGCGGTGCGCTTAACTCCTGACTCTCGCCGGTCTGTTGAAGAGCGGTCAGAGTGGCGGACAGGTCTGGCACACCAAACACGTTTGTCCAACTCCAATTGAAAGCCGAGGCAACCGGCAACCGAGCAAGTCCAGTCTGGTCTTCAGTCGCCTCCACAACAATGTTCTGTCGGTTTGCCCCCCAGACAACACCAAGGCGAAGGAATGCGCCCTGGCTGACCGTGATGAAACGGGCCTCAATGAGCACTTGCTGGATCGGCTGATCGAATTCCTTGATGATTCGTTCGAGCACTTCGAGTTGGTCGCGTGTGCCCCGCGCGACAATCAGGTTTCGCTCGTAATCTAGCTGGTACTTGCCGGTGAAGAAATTCGTGACAGCTCGTTCGATGGAGGGCGTTGGGGGCGCAAGATCGTTCACGAACCTGTCCACCTTTTGCACCTCAGTGACAGTCGTCACGTTGTTCGCCCTGGTCTCGGTCCGGACAACCTCGCTTGGACCCAACTGAGCGGGCAAAACGAACCCTTTGCGCAACCTGTAAAACCTGGTTTCTTCCATCGCCTTTTTAGGGTCCTTGGCGTCAACAATCCAGACCAGGTCCTCGCCGACCTGGAACTGGAGGTCCAGGTTGCGCGACACGTAGGCTAGGAATTCAGAAAGCTTCACCCGCGTCATGTTAACGCTCATCTTGGACTTGAACGCCGGCAAAGCCTTGTCCGCGACGAAATTGATCCCCTCGGCCTGGCCAATGGTGAATATGATCGATTCGAGCGTGGTGTCGTCGAGGTGCACGGAAACCTCTTTTTCGAGTATCTTGGCCATGCGCCCCTGGCGCGATTCAAAGTCAAAAAGCAACCCCGTGTCTGACAACACGTTCGTTTTGCCGTATGTCTCAGGAATGTAAGGTGTCGCCTGGATTTGCTGGACGGCGTCACGGACGTCCTTGCGGGGCGGAAGCCCGCGGTCCTTCTTCTCGGTCACGAGGCTCTTTGGCGTGGGATTGAAGACCGAGTCCTTCGCGTCGAGCGCTCTTATTCGGTCCTCGATCGCGCGTTCGCGACTCAGTTCGCGCCTCTTGCGCGCCCAATCATGGAGGCGCTGCGCCGCGGGGTCCTCGGGCGCTTTGGCGTAGAGAGCGTTTGCCAAGTTCTCGGCCTGCTCCCATTTGCCCTGGTCCGCCAGCTCAAAAACCTCCTTGATCTCCTCATCGTGTGTAGTGCTGTACACAATGGGCGGCATCTCTTGGGGCGTGAGGTCCTCAGCGGCCGCGGGCGCCGCCTTGTTCTTGCGCGCCGATGTCTTGGCCGCGGGCGTGACTGCCACCCCATCGCTGGTAACCTCGCGGCGTTGGCAGGACGTGAGGAAGACGGCGCTGGCCAGCACACCGAAGCCAACCGCCTTCGCATAACTGCTGATTCTCGCCATAACCATGTTGGTGGTCAGGAGCCGGCTCGTGCCTCTTAAGAGAAGCCCACCGCAACATATGTGGCCCTCGGCACGGCCGCGCGCGCCACCTTCAACCGCCAAAACGCGGAACACGGCGCCACGATCAAAATCGACCACGACACGTCCGCGCCACATGGCGGTCTGTTGGTTAGCTTGCCTGCCTTCTCCCATCAATGCCAGCCCGAAGTTTGGGACGGTCGTTGCGTCGTTTTGTTCAGGTTGGCTTGCTGCTGTTGTCAATACTCACACTGACAAAACCTGACTGCCTGGCCAGGCCTCTTTGCGGGCGTGGCAAATGGTATCGACAGCACCGACAACGCGAGTACACTTGCTGCGCGTGTTGCAGCTCAAGCGTCAGTCATGACTACGACAAGGCTGATCATTCTCAATGGCGCTCACAAAGGCGAGGAACTTGAACTGCAACAAGGCTCGAACTTTCTCGGTCGGGCGGAGGCTAACGACTTCTCGTTGAATGACCTGACCGTCTCGGGACGCCACTGCGAAATAATCCTAACCGGTTCATCGGTGCGCGTGCGTGACCTTGGCTCGACTAACGCGACTTGGATCGACAACCGGCGCGTCCTGGATGCCGAGCTGCGCCACGGTCAGATTCTCATGCTCGGCAGCATGGAAATGCGGCTTTCAGTGATGCCGGCCGAGATAAGAATCCCGCCGCTCCCAATCCCCGCGGAGGCGATGCCGACCACGCTCGGCGACGGACGGCCAGCGTGCCTAAACCATCCCGGGCTTGAAGCAGTGCATAAATGCAAACAGTGCGGACGCACTTATTGCGAGACGTGTGTTCGCGAATTGCACTTGGTCGGCGGCAGGTCGCGCTTGTTCTGCCCCGCATGCAGCGGCGCTTGCCTACCCATCAAAGGCGTGGTGCCGTCACCGAAACGAAGATCGATTGCCAGTCGTCTGCTCGACACCATTCGCATCCCCTTCAGGAAGAGCGGGCGCCACAATGATTGACTTGTCGAGTCACTCGTCGGCCAGGCTCTTGAAATGCTTGATGGAACGTTCCGCCTGCTCGACCGTGCCGCACTCGACCGATAGCACAATCGTGCGCTTGGCCTGTCGACAGAGCCTAATGACTCGTAGCCAGTCTATGACGCCATCTCCGCAGGCGCAGCCGACTGGCGTGCCTGACACTTTCCCGCGCTCGGCTTTGCCGTGCTCGACTGAGATGTCTTTGGCGTGCAGGTGCACCAAGCGGCCTACGACGCGTTTGAGCCAGCGGTAAGGGTCATGGCCGCACAGGAACGCGTTGCCAGTGTCGAAATTGATTCCGATAACGGGGCTCTTTACCAAACGGTAGATTCGGTCCAGGCCCTCCGGATACTTGCTGTACTGTTGGTGGCATTCGAGCCCGATCTGAATACCTCGTGGTTCCGCCACTCTCGCCGCCTCCATCAGCGTGTACCGCATCAGCGTGTAATCCTCCGCCTCGGTCGTCCACGGCTGTTTTACACCCTCGTCAGTGTTTACAACTGGCGCGCCGCATTCGGCCGCGAAACGAATCGCTTGCTTCAGATACTCGACGCCAATCTCCGGTTTGGTGAGCGGCGTGTGGGCTGACAAACCGGACAACTTTACACCCGCTTTGGCGCACGCACGTTTGATCCGTAACGGATCGTCCAGCATCGAGACGCTGTGGAAGTAGCCGGCTTCGCTCAGAAGCTCACGGCCAAGATGAACCATCGGCTCCACATGTGTGTAGCCAAGCTCCGCGGCCTTGGCGACGCCCCACTCGAACGATTTGTCGGCGTGGCGAACGAACTCGAGGTTGATGCCGAAGAAGACCTTACTCATAAGTTTAGGAACAGGTTAGGCGGAACTGAACCAGCGCGCAAGTACGGTGAATCAGTCTCGGTTCGCACGGAGCCAACGCCGCCGGTCGCACCGATTCTACCGCTTGAACGCCTCCCAGTACTTTTCCCTGTAGTGTTCCATCGCCTTCTGATCAATGACGAATTTGTCCCACTCAAACGCGGGACGCTCGACCTGACGCGGCGCGGCAGTCGGATGACCTCTCAGGTCCTCCGCTATTTGCTTGAAAACTCGGCCCCAAGCCTTCATGCGGCCGTCGGCGGTTAGCAACCCCGTCAACTCAGTCACGTCACGCGCTTGGGGGTGGTCGTGAAAACCCCAATTAAGCCAACCACACGCCCAACCCTTTGAGGTCTCAATGGCACGCTTGCACCAACGCGCCTGTTGTTCTTCAGTTGCCGACGGATGACGCCCCTGGTCGATGGTCAGCTTCCCTCCGCCGTACCATCCGAACTCGGCAAGAATCACGGGCTTTCCTGGCCGAGCCACTTCACGAACTGTGGCTTCCAAGTAGGCCAGGTTGCGTTCTTCATCTTCAGCGCCAGTGTACTCGTAGAATCCGTTTGCCAGCGGATAGAAGTGGATTTCAAGAAAATCCAAATACTTCGCTTGCCGTCCTGGACGGAACGCTGCGTACTGCCATGGGCCAGCCAAAAAGAACGGCACCGACCATTGAATGAAACCAACGGTCACCAGCGCCTCCGGGTCCGCCGCCTTGATGGCGCGCACTTGTCGCCGAGTCCAATCGTCAGCCAGATTCTCACGAAACAACTGGAAATCGTGAAGCGTGCGACCCGGCGCCGCGTCGCGGGCTGGCAATTGGACTTTGCCCAGCTCGATATCACTTGGGTCGCGGTCCCATGCCGTGGCAACCTGGCCACTTGAGTGGTATTTGTTTTCAAGCCATCGATTCCACTTATCACGCATGAGCGGCTGATCCCATGGAATCTCAGGTTCGTTGAGCAAGTCATAGGCAAAGATCACATTCCGTCCACGGTAGCGGGTCGCGAGCAGACTCCAGAACCTCTCCACGGCCGC
>JAXDCU010000034.1:0-4407 GCA_034677645.1 Verrucomicrobiia bacterium | reverse complement strand
TGATGCTAACAACGGCAAGCTTAACTGGACGATCGATCTGGTCCGCGAGTATGGGGCCACAGTACCCCAGTGGTACGCGGGACAATGCCCCCTGATCGAAAGCAACCGCGTGATTCTGGCGCCAGGCGGCAAAAGCGCGCTACTGATGGCGGTCGATCTTGCCACGGGCAAGCCGCTTTGGCGAACGCCCAATACGAATCAGTGGAACATGACACACTCATCGGTGATGCCGATGGACTTCGCCGGCCGTCGTATCTACGTCTATTGCGCCGACAAAGGCGTCGTCGGAGTTTCAGCGGCTGACGGTGCACTGCTGTGGCAAACCACGGATTGGAAGATCGCGATCGCCACTGTGCCTTCGGCCGTGCCGTTGCCCGAGGGACGCGTTTTCCTCAGCGGCGGCTACGATGTCGGCAGCTTGATGCTCCAGTTGACCGAGAGCGACGGCGTCATTGTGCCTGAGGTTCTGTTCAGGCTTGCTCCGTCGGTTTTCGGGGCCACGCAGCAGACGCCGGTTTCCCACGGCGGCTTCATCTACGGAGTACGGCCTGACGGACGGTTTGCGTGCCTTGACCTTGGCGGCAAGGTCGTCTGGGCCAGCGACGCGAACGCGCGGTTCGGGATGGGACCATTTATTCTTGCCGATGGCGCTTTCTATGTTTTGAGCGATACAGGCAAGCTGAGCCTGATCGAGGCGACACCGGCGCGTTTCGCGCTTCTTGCCGAGGCGCAAGTGCTCAAAGGCCGTGAGGCGTGGGGGCCGATGGCTCTGGCTGGCAGCCGGCTGATCCTGCGCGACCTCACCAGGATGGTCTGTTTGGACGTGGGCGCGAAATGAGAGCGCCATTTTCGTGATCCGGCAAGTGTATTCACCGACTGATCATGCTCGTTCACGGCTGCCAACTTTTCGTGCGTATGCATCGGAGTTTGGCAAAAACGCAGGCTTGTCTCGCGGGTCTCTTCACGAGCGCCACCAGCCGGCATTCCAGATGGCCACTGTGCTTTGGTGGCGGCTTGTTGTTGAGGTTGTCCATATCGGCCATGTCGGCGGTGGGAAGACACGATCTGGGAAAACACCGTCGCGCTCAGTCGTGCGCAGTATGGCGCGGTGTCGAAAGCGGTGGGCAACGCGCGGACTCTGCGTGAGACGGTCGCGGAAATGGAGCGGATCTCACCTCTGATGATCTTCCAAACCCTGCCAAATACCCGGCTTCGCAACCGCTTGTCCAAGAAAGTCTCGGGCCCAATCTGAGCGGCATTCAAGACAATGATGTACACACACGTATTGCCGACGAACGCAAGACTTTAGCTACCATGTCTCCGTACCGTGTGACGTAGAACCGCAAGCCACTATTGCCTTCTTCCGTTTGACCAGCCCCTCTCAATCTCCAACACCTACCCGGTAGAACCGGGGTGCCGCGGAGACCGCGTTGGTGTCAGTGTAAGTGGTCGTGCCAGCCTCACCCACCAAGTTAGTTGCCAACGGCAGGAAGATAAGATCGGCACCAAGGTCGGGCCCCCAATCCAGGAAGTACCTGACGCCAGCAACGCTGCGCCAAGTCAAGGCCACATTCCGGCCGCTGGCCGTGACCGCCAGCAAACGCAAAGTCGAAAATGCGTTGGTCGGATCGGTGCTACAGCGCCATTCCTGTGAGTTGTTGTGGCCATCGCCGTCGGCGTCAGTCTCATCAGCTGACCCGTCGGTGGGAAGACCGTGGGTCGCCAGCCAACTGATGAACTCAGCCAGCGACGAGCCTTGGTATTCATAAGCGCCGATGTCAACCAAGTTGCCGACGATACGCGCGCGCCCATCCAGGTCAGTGGATGCGACAAGGCACTCATTGCTTCCGGCATTGATGCAGGGGGAATCGGATTGCAGGCGAAGGTCGGCCCAGCCATCGATGTTCACAAATCGCGGCTCGTCCGTCGTATTGCCCACCCCAATGGCTGGCAGCGGCGTGGTGCAGCAATGGTTTAGCGTGCTCCCCGGATAATTGTCAGGCGTGTTATGATAAACGATGCAGTTGTATAGCATGGCATCGACTGACCCGCCGCCGATTCCGGCCGAATTGCCTACCAGCGTACAGTTATACAGTGTGCCTTCATACACACCACCGCCGTAGTCGGCTGAGTTCCCCCCAAGCATACAATTGTAGGCCGTGCAATCCCAGGCCCCGCCGCCGAGGTGTGCCGAGTTGCCCGTCAGTTTACAGTTGAAGAGCGTGCTATAATACCCCCCGCCGCCGTAATATTCAGTCCAGTTGCCATTCAGCGTGCAGTTATACAGCGTGCCCCCAGCCGCCCCGCCGCCCCAACACCCCGAGTTGGCTGCCAGTACACAGTTAGTCAACACCTCCGCACGCGATTCACAGAAAGCCCCGCCGCCATCTACCCGCCAATGTGTGCCCACTTCATTGTTGGGCGTGGCGCCATGCCTGAGCGTAAAACCGCTCAACTCCGCACCATTGCCCAAATACACACAGCGAATCGCCCCATCGCCGTTTCTGGTTGTGGGCACTCGGTACCCCTCAATGGCCGTTAGCGCCGGTCCATTGACACTCCGCATCACCAACGGCTTGTCCACCACCACCCGCGTGCTTACCCACGGCTCGCCTGGCAAAGCCAGACCCCCAGTCGCATACACCCCGTTGCTCACCAATACCACCGACCCGGGGACCACCGCAGCATCCACCGCCTCCTGAATTGTCCGTGCCGCCGTGCTCCATGAACCGTAAGGCGCCATCGGATGCACGCTGTCCACCGCCACGTAGTGCACGGGTGCCTCCACAACCTCCACTAGCGCGGTGGCACTCACACCCTGCGGAAAACTGTCGTTCCAGGCGCTCAACACCACCGGATACCTCCCCGCCGCCGCCCAGCGGTGACTCACCCACGCCAGGTTGCTCACGACTGTGCCGTCCCCAAACCACCACGCACTAGCCGCCACCCGCCCCTCAATCAGTGCTTGCATCTGGACCTGGAAGCCCACAGCCGCTTTGTTCGACGGTGGGCTGATGGCCACGGAAACCGCCCCCGTCACTGCCCCGGCCACATACTCGTCGCACCCGATTGAAGGCGGACTTAGCCAGGCTTCCCCGTCCAAGTCCACTCCGCGGGCGTAGGCTGAACGGCCAGCGCCCCTGCAGGGCGATTGCGCGCTCAACCGCCCGGCACTTGTCAAAGCCGGTTCGTTGGTGATGTTCCCCGTGCCACTGGCTGGCAGCGGCGTTGTGCAGCAATTGGCCTCCATCCTTGTATAGCGGTAATTGTCCCCGCCCCGTCCTGCGGTGTTGTAGTATACGATACAGTTGTACAACTTGCCCAGATACGCCCCCCCGCCGTCATAGCTGACTGAGTTGCCCGTGAGCGTGCAGTTGTACGCCGTGCAATCCCAGGCCCCGCCGCCACCCCCTGCTGAGTTTCCTGTCAGCATGCAGCCACGCAGCGTACAGCCGTAGGCCCCGCCACCAGCCCCCCGAGCTGAGTTCCCTGCCAGCTTGCAGTTGTCCACCACACCCTCACACGCCCCCCCTCCGACCCCGGCCGAGTTGCTGGTTAGCATACAGCTATGCAACGTACCGCCCCGCGCACCGCCGCCGCTGTAGTCGGCTGAGTTGTCCACCAGCAGACAATTGGTCACCTCCGCCGCGCTGGACTCACACCAGACACCGCCGCCATTTCGCTCCCGATTTTGGTCTCCATCGCGGCGCGTGGCTCCTTTGGTCAGGGTAAAGCCGATCAACACCGCCCCGTTGCTCAAATACACACACCGAACGGCTCCGTCACCGTTCGTCGTGCCCGGCACTTGATACCCTCGAATCACCGTCACCTGCGGGCCGCCCACACTCCGCACGACAACCGGCTTGTCCACCATCACGCGGTTGGTCATCGATGGAAAATCAGCTAACGCCCGACCACCTGTAGCATACACGCCGTTGGTCACGAGGATCTCGTCACCGTCAGCCGCCGTGTCCACCGCCTCCTGAATCGTGCGCGCGGCTGTGACCCAACTGCTGTAAGGCGGCGACGGACTGTGACTGTCCAGCCACACGCATCGGGTGGCGGCCAAACCACTAGTACTGCCCAGCACTACCATCAGGAGCCCCGCCACCCTCAGAGCGACCAGCCCTGGCAGTTTCGGAAGCCAATGACATCGGGAGCAGACCACGACAGCCGGCGCCACCGTCCGACCGGCCCAGCAGCGCGCCGACCGTTCGGCGGGATGACTTGAGGTCAACTGGTTTGTAGTCGGACTCTGGGACATCGCTTCTGTGGCTGGCGCGGGCAAGCTCTGCTATCGCTTATGATAGTGTTGAGAATCAGAAGTGCCGACTTGCGAGTCAAGCGCAAAGCAAGCAGCTCTGGGAACGCGTAGGACGCGTCTTTTCAATCCTGTAAGTCGAGAAC
>JAXDCU010000033.1:0-4971 GCA_034677645.1 Verrucomicrobiia bacterium | reverse complement strand
TGCGGATACACTCCCTCCCTCGGTCCTCGCATCTGGCCCGGTGGCGCTCCCGCCAAAATCGGAAGTGATCCTTGCACAGACCCTTAGCGCGGCGCGAACCGCGGCGGCGGAGCTTTGACAAACGAGGTCTGGCGGAGGTAAATCGGCTCAATCCGCGCGCCAGCGCCCACGCCGGCCTCCGCCGCGGCAAGGCAACCGACAATGCCCGCGTCAGGAAACACCTCTTCAGCTCCCGCAAACCATCGCTTCGCTTCCGGTCCGCATACAGTCAGGCCGTTGCGGATGCAGGCTTCAACTTCGGCGGCCCCGACGAGGCGCAGGGGGGCGATTTCGCGCGCGGTTCCATCGTCGGTGGAGTAATCAGCGCGATAGAATTCGCCGCGCTGGGCGTCAACAACCACGGAAAACGCGCCTCGCACGCCTTGTCGCGCGCGCATGGTCGCGATTGAACTCACGCTACTGATACCGACAAGCTTGATGCTCCTGCCCAACGCCCATCCCTCCGCAATAGCGATTGCGCAGCGAATTCCATGGTAGCTGCCAGGTCCAAGACCAAGCGCCACTAGTTCGATCTGGTCGCGTGACCAGCCAGCCTCACTCAGCACCGATCTTATCAAATAGAACGCCCGCGTGGCTCGGCCCGCCGTCTCAGCGGCGGTCGCGGCGACCACTGGCGCTTCAGAGCCGACAGTTTCGACTAGAGCCACGCTCCGGCGCGGCGACGAAAACTCAAGCGCAAGTGTCTTCATGCGTTATGCGCCTTGCGTTGCCGCCCACGACGTCGATCACCACGCGTCGGAGCCGTGTGCATGGAAGCCGCGGACGGACTGCGTCACCGGTGCCTAACCAATTCTCGAACCACTCAATCGCCGTAACACCCTCGGTCGAGAAGAGGTATTCCTGGAGGCCGGCGCTATCGAACTGCGCCGGAGTTTCGATACGGAACAAGTCGAGGTGAAACAATGGGTGCTTGCCGCCTGTGTACTCTCGAACGATCGTGAACGTGGGCGAGCGAACGCAATCGCCTAGAGCTAAGCCTTTGGCAATGCCGCGAACTAGCTGCGTCTTGCCCGCGCCAAGAGGGCCGCTTATGCCGAATACCCAACCAGGCGAAGCTTCACGCCCCCATCTCTCGCCCAAGTCGATCGTCTCGGTCTCGTTATGCGAAATGATCGTAACCATGGGCTTCGAGTGGCATAATGCCCTGTCGATCCCGGATGCATAGACCAGCCTCGGAAGTGGTCTTTCCGATGCACGTCAGTCGCAGGCTCGGGAAAGCTTCCTTCCATGCGTCCAGGAGAGGAACCGCGTCTGGCCCCCCAACCGTAAAGAGCAGTTCAAAGTCCTCGCCATCCGTCAACGCGGCGGCAAGCGGAGTCGGCACGGCTGCGCCTGGCTGTTTGGCGCGCGCGCGCGCGGCTGAGCTGATCGGGATGGACTCGGCCAACAGCTCCGCTCCCACGCCGCTGGCTTCGAGCAAGTGCCGCAGATCAGTGGCCCGGCCATCGCTCAGATCGATCATGGCATGCACGCTGCCGCGTGCCGCAAGCCATTTCCCCTCCCGAAGGCGCGGCTCGAACTCAAGATGCTTGCCCGCGATCGAACCTCCCAGCTCGCCGGTGACGAATATCGCGTCCCCAGCCATTGCGCCGGATCGCAGGAGACAGGCTGATTTTCCGACCGTGCCAAGCACTGCGACGGAGAGGAAAACGCGATCGGGACTGGCTGTGGTTTCGCCGCCAACGACGGCAACTCCGTGGCGATCGGCGAGCGCGGCCAGCCCGCGATAGATGGCCACGACGCGTACTTTGTCGAAGGTTCTGGGCAGACCAACGGTCACGAGCGCGAACAGAGGTGTGCCGCCCATCGCGGCGATATCGCTCAAACAACGCGCCAACGCTTTGTGACCGATGCGGTGACTCGGCGCCCCGGCGGCGAAGTGAACGCCCTCCACGATTGCGTCGGTCTTTAGGATCGCGTGTTTGTCGGCCAACCCGACATCCACCACGGCGCAATCGTCTCCCGCGCCCCTCACCACCGAAGGGTTCGTGGGCAGGAGCGGGACAAGTTCTCGGATCAGCTCAATTTCCTTCATGACTCACGGGTCTCCAGCAGTGGAGCCGCCCAGAATCATCCACGCGAAATTTGTCGCGTTGAACAACGCGTGGGCAACGACCGGCGCAAGGAGGTTCTCAGTGCGCTTGTACAACCAGATCATGAGTAAGCCGAACGCAAACAGAGGAAGAAACGTCACCAGATTCATGTGGCTGCCGGAGAACAAAAGGCACGTCCCAATCCAGGCGAGGCGTGGGAATCCAGCTTGTCGGATAGAAGTGAAAAGAATGCCTCGGAATACGATTTCCTCCCACACCGGCGCCAGCAGAATGGCTGTCACGCCCAGCAGACCGTATTGGTCCCATCCCCGGGCCGTCTGGAGCACCTTCACCATTGTCTGCATTTCCGGCGCGACTGAACGCCACTCCATCAGCCGTTGCGAGACCCAGATCAAACCCAGACAGACGGGGAAAATGGCCACGATGGCGCCAACGGCGAGCATAAGGTGATGCCCCAGCCTGCGCGTTGTCAGGCCGAACGCTTCAATCCAGGTCATTTGGTTCTTTCGCAGGAACCGGCCAACCAGGACAAGAGTCATCACCTGGAACAGCGGAGTGAAGCCCACCTGCAACCACATCTGGCGCGCTTGCGCCGCCGTCTCAGACAGCTCGTATGGCAACAACTCGGCCGGGTATGCATCCTGAAGTAAACGCCTGTTCAGTCGCCGCAAATCATTTCGCGCCGGTCTCGCATCCAAAAGCCGCTTGGTCTCCTCCTCAAGAGTCGCATCCGAGAAACGTTCAGCCTCATAAACCAATGGCCCGGCTATGATCTTGTTCAGGTCTCGCACGAGCAGTTCCGCCAATCGAGTCGAGCTGCTTTCCCCTGTCAGCTGCGCCCCCAGATTCTCCAGACCCTCCATGCTTTCTTCCGACAGACGGCTCTTTATGTAACTCGAGACTCCATCGGTTGGTTGCCTGAGCTTGGCGGCAAGCGCGGCCGCGTCTTTGAGATCGGCCACCGACAACATCAGTTCCGCTGCCAGCCACCGGTCAGCCAACGAAACCCCAAACCCAACTAGCGCAAGCGCTACAAACAGACTCAGAAGCAACCAAGCCAACGATTCGGACTTCCATGGTTTGTCTGGCAACATCGATGCCAGACACTAAACACCCCCCTTCGCGCTGGCGACGCAAAAGAATTAGGGGTCAGTCCTCACTTTTGACACTGCTTGCGGCGTGGACTACTTCGCCGACCGCAGCAGATTCGATACGTGCGTCCACACACCCATTTGCAGCCGCCGAGCAATCCACGCCAGCGTCATTGTTGTCTCCTGCCGCACCCGCCGTGCGATGCGCACTTTACCAGAATCACCTTTCCGCCTTCGCCCCAAGTCGTCTTCAGTCCAGCGCAGTTTCTTCAGTTCCTCCCGCACCAACCGTTCGGCCTTCGCCCCACCACTCTCCTGTCGTTCCGCCCCATAGTGCTGCGATCCGACCCGCTCCGACGCGCGCACCAGCAACTCTTCCTTCAAGGCGTCCGCCCCAAAGAACCACCCCCGCCGAATCTCCGCCCAGTCTTCCTTCCCGTCCTCCTGCTGCCGCCGCCTCTCCATGCGTCGCTCAAAGTGCCGTCTCCCCGCCGCGCTGTCCTTGGGGATGTCCATCTCCCCGAACAACCGCTCCACCCGCAGCCATGGCCAGCGCTGCCTCGGCGGTTTGAGATACTCCGCATAACTGCTCCACGCGTAGTCCCGCAACGCCTGCCCCACCGACAGCAACTTCGCGCGCACCGGGTTCAGATGAACATACTCGCACACTTCGCGGAAGTAGCCCGGCGACGCCGCGTCCACCACCAAGGCCTTGTAGCGCCCGCTGAACAAGTGGCCGGAGAGTTTGTGCCGCCGGTTGAACCGGCCAGTGTACGTGCCCAGAAACCACTTCATCCCGGCTACGAGATTCGCTCGCGGCGTCTCGACCACCAGATGAAAATGATTCTCCATCAGGCAGAAGGAGTGGACCTGCCAATCGGTCTTGGCGCACGCTTCGCCCAAGGTCTGAAGAAACCGCTTCCGGTCTCCGTCATCGCGGAAGATGGCTTCTCGCCGGTCGCCGCGGTTCATCACGTGGTAGATCGCGCCTTCGAACTCAATCCGCAGCTTGCGTGGCATGAGCGCAAGCTACGAAGGAGAGTTCGTTGTGTCAATAGTGAGGACTGACCCCTCTCTTGGTCTGTCGTCTCGTGCGCCTGAGCTCTGCTTTTTCTCCAGCGGCGTCTATACCGCCCGACGGAGATCATTCGACATTAGGCAGAGCGGATTATCTTTCTGCCCTGGCAAGCGCCCAGGAGATGCCATTGGCCAGCAAGCGACGAAATGACTGATTGCGAAAGTCGTCCGGATGGCCCAAGGAAGTGTAAAAGACGCGGGCATTGCCGGGTCCCGCCGTGTTGACCCAAGCCAAAGGTTCAGGTTTTTGGCCGGGGATTTCCCCGGTCAACAGGAGCCGCGCCGTGGGTTTAAGCGGGCCGGACTTGTAAAGGGACGCAACGCTTCGCCAGTTGGCGAATGCGATTCCTTTGAGAACGGGGTGGTCCGCCGCGCCGTTCGCCACGCGCACTGTTGTTGATGAACCAGCGGGATAGTGGCCCGAATAATTGCCGCCGAGCACTTCTGAGTCGAATTGAGGCCAGTCGACAAAGCCATCGGCGCGCAGGCGGTTGAGGTCGGCACCGCGCAAGGCGAAAGCGTGACTGGCGGTTCGCAGGCCTGCCACCGGTTTGCCAACTTCGACATGTTTCCGGAGTGTCCGGGCCATGGCGAGCGGCATCGCGCGGCGCCTGGCGCTGATAAGCACAAGCTCCGCCCGTTCGATGGCACGCGCGCCGTGGAAGTGGTAATCGTCGTTGCGAGTGCTT
>JAXDCU010000032.1:0-5158 GCA_034677645.1 Verrucomicrobiia bacterium | reverse complement strand
TCCGCCCCGGCGCTGCTGGCGACGCCACGACTGGTCGTGGCCAACAAGATGGACGAACCGACCGCGGCGACTCATCTCCGATCGTTTCGCAGGCGCGTGCCGCGCACACGCGTGCTGTCGATGGCGGCGGCTTTCGACGTCGGATTGGCTCAGTTCAAACGCGCCATTCGACAAGCCGCAACCGGCTAGAATCCTCGAACCCCGGATTGGTCTGAGGCGCGCCCCGCTACTGTAACGTTTTTTCAGTGTTCATCCGATCCGAAATCGGCTAAGAACCGCCCATGCTGAAAGCCGGAATTGTCGGGTTGCCTAACGTTGGCAAATCCACCCTCTTCAACGCCCTGGTCAGTTCACACAAAGCGCCCGCCGAGAATTACCCTTTCTGCACAATCGAACCCAACATTGGGATAGTGTCGGTGCCGGAGCCGCGTCTGAAGCCGCTCGGCCAAGTCGCGGGAGTAGGCAGACTCATTCCAACGACGATCGAGTTCTTCGACATCGCGGGGCTGGTCAAGGGCGCCTCGCGCGGAGAGGGGCTCGGCAATAAGTTCCTCAGTCACATTCGCGAAGTGGATTCGATTGTGCACGTTGTTCGCTGTTTCGAGGACCCGGACATCCATCATGTCACCGGCGCTCCTGATCCGGTTCGGGACATCGAGATTGTGACGACGGAGTTGGTTCTTGCCGACCTTGAGGCGCTGCGCCGTCGCCGGGAGCGCATTAGCAAAGATATCAAGGCAAGCGAAAAACACGCGGTGGCCGAGAACCAAGTCCTAGACCGGATAGAGTCGCATCTGAACCAGGGCAAGCCGGCGGTGACATTGAATCTGGCTCGTGAACAATGGGAACTGGCTCGCAACTGCTTCCTGCTGACGTCCAAGCCGGTGATCTACGCCGCCAATGTGAAGGAATCTGATCTAGCTAGCGCTGACTCCAATCACTTGGCCAAACAAGTGCGCGACTACGCTCAAAGTCATCACGCGTGCCAAACCGTGCTCGTCTGCGCCAAGCTCGAATCCGACCTGGCGGATTTGTCACCCGAAGACGCTCGTCAGTATCTGTCCGAACTTGGCATCCAGGAATCTGGAGTGAGCGCCCTCATCAAAAGCACTTATCAACTGCTCGGACTGCGAACATTCTTCACTTTCAACAACGAAGAAGTGCGCGCCTGGACCGTCCGAACCGGCGAAACCGCATCGCGCGCCGCGGGCACCATCCACACCGACTTCGAACGCGGTTTCATCAAGGCCGAGCGGATTCACTGGGCAGACCTCATCAAGTGCGGCTCGGTGGCGCATGCCCGTCAGACCGGCCACTACTCCCACGAAGGACGCGATTACATCGTCCGGGACGGCGACGTGCTGCTCTTCAAATTCAACGTCTGACCCGCTCCAGCCGCGCCTTCTGCTTCACGAAGGCGCTCAAGAGCCGCGCCCGCGGCCATCGCCTCAGCTTCTTTCTTGCACGATCCCGTTCCCCGCCCTAATTCGCGGCCACCGTGGCAGACCGCGCATTCGAATTGTCTGGCATGGTCCGGGCCGCTGACATTCGTGACGTGGTATTCAGGCGCGTCAATCGAACTGGATTGGAGCAGTTCCTGCAGAGCACCCTTTGGATTGTCCAGAGCGGCAATGACGGCCGCTGTCTGGAGATGGGCCTCGAGATGACGAAGCACAAATGCGCGCGCGACTTCGTAGCCAGCGTCCAGATATATTGCGCCCAGCAATGCCTCGAATGCATCCGCCAGGATCGACGAACGATCGCGCCCGCCCTGCGCCTCCTCGCCACGGCTCAGAACCAGATGCTCACCCAGCCGGAGCCGGCGCGCTTGTTCGGCCAGAAAACGGCGGTTGGCCAGTCTTGCTCGCGCCCTCGTCATCGCCCCTTCGGCAAGAGCCGGATACCGTCTGTACAGCTCACTCGTCAGCACCAGTTGCAAAACAGCATCGCCCAGAAACTCAAGCCGCTGATTGTGTCTCGCACTCGTGCTCTCGTCCGGGACGGCACTTGGGTGCGTGAGAGCCGTTCGCAACAATTCGTCGTCGCGAAACTCGCTGCCTGTGATCTCCCGCAATGATGAAGCGTCAGACACTTGGTCGCGTCTGTCCCACAACAGGGCTGGTCGAAAGTGGTTGGGTGTCGTTCGCCAAAATCCCTTCCGGCGCGATATCGGCATTCGGTTGGACCTCCGGCAACGCCGAGGCCGGCGAAATGACCTCCGTTCCAGCCTCAGCACTGGCGGGCTGGCTGGATGGCGCCTCTGTTTGTGCCGTTGGCCCCTGTTCAAGCAAGCGGGCAACGTCCCGCTGCACGGCATCCAACTGGTCCAACCTCAGGTTCGGATCAACGACGGTGAACATCTCACCCGTGCGTGAGTGTTCGTAGACGATCACGCGGCGGCCTGACTCGATTGCCTGGCTGCGGGCCTTGAGGACGCGTCTGCGTTCGAGCATCACCGCCAGAATAAAGCACGGGCCGGCGTACTGCTCATGTTTCAATTCGACGAGCTTGCATAGGAGGCCCTCGGCTCTCTCGCGGCGGATCGGCTCGGGCGGCGCCGGTTCTGGCGGCGTGTAAGTGCTGAGCCAATGTGAGACGAACCCTTTGCGCTGAGTGCTGCCCTGCGAATGCTGGGCCGCCCAGCAAGCATCGCACACGTCCAGACGATTGTATGCCTGCCGCTCGCTAAAGAGCAGCGTGTGCACTGGTTCTCTATTCTTAAAGGCTCGACCGCAGCTCTTACACAGCCGCGCGCGGGCTTGGATGCTCCATTCCATCATCGACGTGGCGGGAATCGAGTATCCCCAAATCCGAGTCGGACGCAACACCTCATCGATCGGATTCCTGTTTACAATGCTTTGGGCCGCAAAGGACCGCGACCGGCGCTTACGACCTCGTCCGAATCGACAGATCGGAATCCCCCATCAGGCAACACAACCAGAAACTCGCTGTTGTTCGGCATGAAGAACACATGATCCGGCGTTGCCACCTTAATCGAATGCCCGTCCGAAAGATTCATTTCAAACCGCCTGAATGGTGTGGTATCGCGCAATTCCCGAAGCGTCTTTATCGTCATCTGCAGCTACGTTGTCACACGTGGCTAGTGGTGTCAATCAACCCGATTCGCCCCAAGTCCGCACCTGCTATCACCAAGGAGCTCTCGAACTTCCTGGGGCAGCGTGCGGCACGTCTTCAGTTCTTGGGACTTTCGCCTTGATCCCATTCGCTGCTCCCTTCACGCTTCGCGCATGCGGATGAGACGACGTCGGCGATGGGTCAGTTGCCCCTCTCGCCGGATGCAGTCACACATCCGGCTGTAGTCCCATGGGGTCCGTTGGCAAAGCCCCCTTGTTCGCCGCCTTTCGGTGCTTGGGGCTGGTTCTCGCGCTACTGGCTGCTGGGCCCAGACTAGACAATCAGGCCAGGGCCGATGGCGCCGTAACGTGGCAGGCGGCTCTACGCGCCCCACAGGCTTATCGCCAGCGCGTCTGGACGCGCGAACACGGTCTCCCCGAAAACAGTGTCACCTCGCTGCTTCAAACCAGGGACGGTTACCTTTGGATCGGCACCCGCAAAGGCCTGGCCCGGTTTGACGGCCTCGTCTTCAGTGTGTTGAACCGGATGACTCATCCGGAGTTCGTCAGCGAGGAATGCACCGCCCTGGCTGAGGACCAGACGGGCGACCTCTGGATCGGCACGACAGCGGGCCTGATCCATCTGACGGCAACCGACAGCCAGCGGTTCGGTGTCTCGGACGGCCTGCTCAGCGGTCACGTTCTCGCGCTGTGCCAGGCCAGAAATGGCGACCTCTGGATCGGCACGACCTCAGGGCTGAACCGAAGGCGGCACGGTCGCCTCGCAGCCATCCCTCTGAAATGGGGCCCGAAAGCCTACACGATGGAGGTTCGCGCTGTGTATCAGGACGCCGCGGATCAGGTGTGGTTCAGCAACAGACGCCAACTGCAACGTTGGGACCCCCACACAGACCGCATCTCCAATGTGTTCCTCCCAGGCACGTCGGATTCCCAGTACGCGATGCAGATCACAGGCGACGCGCACACCAACGTCTGGGTGCGAGGAGAGATAGTGCTCCACTGCTCGCCGCAACGGAACATCACGGCCGTCACGGAGATCGAGACTACGCGCTACAGCAGGGCGCTACGTGCTAATGACCAACTGCAGGCCCTGCTAGCCGATACCAGAGGCAACTTATGGTTGGGTTGGGAGGGTTCCGGTCTCACCCGCTACCGTGACGGTAAACTCGTCGAGTTCGACCGTAACAGTGGGCTCTCGGATACCCGCATCAATTGCCTGTTTGAGGACCGTGAAGGCAATCTGTGGATCGGCACTCGCACCGGCGGATTGAATTGTTGGCAACCGAGAAGGTTCATTCCATACGGCCCGGCGGACGGCTTGCCTCACGAGGATGTTCGGACTGTCGTTCCGGCCCGCAAGGGGGGCGTTTGGATCGGCACCGAGAACGGTCTGAACCTTTGGAGCGACGGCCAGATTATCACCGCGCCCACCAGCACCAACTTCTTCGACACCCGAATCCGGTCCGTTTACGAGGAACCTGCGGGCGCGCTCTGGATCGGCACCATGGATTCACTCGAGCACTGGCGGAATGGTCAACTGTCCAGATACCGCTGGAGCGAGAAAGTTGACACCGACCGGGTCCGGGTGGTGACGCCGGACCGTGAAGGAAACCTCTGGGTCGGCCGCTCGCAGGGCCTGATGCGCCTCCGTGACGGGCAATGCACTCAGTTCACGACCGCCGACGGCCTGCCGCATGACGAGGTTCGTGCCATCATGCAAGACAAGGTGGGCCGATTATGGTTGGGCACGTTCGGCGGCGGCTTGTGCGCCATCACGCCAGCATCGGGCGCCCGGCCAGACATCCTCCTCACCACCAACAACGGCCTTTCGGACAACTGCGTCTGGGCCTTGCACGGGGACAGCGACGGCGTCCTCTGGGCCGGCACGGCCAGCGGACTCAACCGAATTGATCTTCCGGGCTATCAGTCACAAGTTCGCGATGCTCCGCCTGCTGTCACAGTGTTCAACACGCAGAACGGTTTGCCCGAAGATCTCGTCAACGCCATCCTCGAAGACGATCACCGCAATCTCTGGGTCAGTTGCGAGCGGGGCATCTACCGCC
>JAXDCU010000031.1:0-5333 GCA_034677645.1 Verrucomicrobiia bacterium | reverse complement strand
ACACTCCTCGAGGCCACCGAAGTGGACGGCCCGTACACTCGAGCGGCTGACCAGACGATGCCGCACATGACTGGTGCCCAGACTATGAAGTTCTTCAAGGTCGAACAGATGAAGTAGTCAGCAGTCTGTCGATCTGACCTGATCGAGCGGCGAGGTCTTGGGGCCTCGCCGTTTTGTTTACAGACCGTAGGAGCCGATGTGACGAGGCTCAAACATCGCGCAGATCAAAAGACTGGCTGACTGCCATCGCGCGATATAAAATCATATTTGTATGTTTGACGACATCAAGCTCAGGTGGGAAGCAGTAAGCGCGAAGCTTGCGGCGTTGCGGAGGTTTCTTTGACGTGCCGACTCTGGAGAAGCGGCTGGCCCAGGTCGAAGAAGAAATGGCCCGAGACACTTTTTGGAACAACCGCGAGCAGGCACAGAAGTTAATCGACGAGGGCGGAAGCATCCGCAAACGTCTCGAACCGCTCGCCCTGGCGGAAAAGCAGATCGAGGACTTTCGCGTCATGATCGAGTTGGGCGAGGCCGAGCCTGAACCGGCCCGGACATCCTTCGAGCGCGAACTCGATCGCGACTTGGCTCGTTTCGAGAAGGAGGTAGACGCTCTCGAGTTGCGCGTTCTGTTGAGCGGTCCCCATGACAAGAGCAACTGCATACTCAGCATCAACGCGGGCGCTGGCGGGACTGAGTCGTGCGACTGGGCGAATATGCTTATGCGCATGTACGAGCGCTGGTGCGAGTCGCGCGGCTGGACCGCGGAATTGAACGACGTGTTACCCGGCGAGGTCGCCGGGATTAAGAGCGGCACGCTGATGATCGCGGGGGAAAACGCCTACGGTTTCTGCAAAGCCGAACGGGGCGTCCACAGGCTGGTCCGCATTTCTCCATTTGACGCGAACAAACGGCGCCACACGAGTTTCGCGAGCGTGGACGTGATAGCCGAGATCGAGGAAGGCGGCGAAATCGCTGTTCCTCCCAGCGAGCTCAAGGTCGACACGTACAGGTCTGGCGGCAAAGGAGGGCAGAACGTCAACAAGGTCGAGACGGCGGTCAGGATCACGCACTTGCCGACTGGGATAGTCGCGGCGAGCCAGAGCCAACGTTCACAACACCAGAATCGCGCCAGCGCAATGAAACTGCTGCTCTCGAAATTGTACGCTCTGCGGGAGGACCAGCAGAGAGCCGAGCTGGAACGGTTCTACGGAGAGAAAGGGAGCATCGGCTGGGGTCACCAGATTCGCAGCTACGTCCTCCAGCCCTACAGAATGGTCAAGGACCTCCGCACTGGCATTCAGACCGGCAACACCGATTCAGTCCTGGACGGCAACCTGGACATGTTCGTCGACGGTTGGCTCCGAGCTGGATGCCCCACTAAACGACAGCCAGGAACAAAGGACGACGAAGAATAGAGAAATAGGTAAATACCACCAAATGCCGAGCCTGACCATCGCGTGAGGCCACTTCAGCCGCAATCCGTGGTTTGACAACTGCATGGACAAGGCTTCAGGCGGCAGCATCCGCCACGAGGAGCAGGTACGGATTTGTGAATCGCCCGCAAGCCGTGACAATACTCGAGACAATTGTCGCACAAAAACGCATCGAAGTCGCCAAATTGCCGCCCGTCGCTGTCAGCCTGGAGACCGCGCGCGAAGCGATGTCGCGGCGAGCCGACAGGCGCGACTTCCTGGGCGCACTGCGCCGAACAGCGCCGGATAAACTCGCGCTTATCGCTGAGGTTAAGAGAGCATCCCCGTCGGCGGGATTGATCCGACCGAGCTTCGACGCGGCACAGCTTGCCCGCGAATATGAAGCAGCCGGAGCTGCATGTGTGTCGGTCGTCACGGACGAGCGATTCTTCCAAGGCTCGCCGCGCGACCTGTGCCAGGTCCGCGCTGCCGTCAAACTGCCGCTGCTCCGGAAGGACTTTATCATAGACGAGCGGCAGGTGCTTGAGGCGATAGAGTGGGGCGCCGATGCGATACTGTTGATCGCCGCGATTCTGGATGATCACATGTTGCGTCGGATGCATGATCTTGCGTCCGCCGCCGGGTTGGCGCCATTGGTTGAGGTGCACGACGAACATGAGACTGAACGAGCATTGGGCGCAGGCGCGCGGCTCGTCGGTGTGAACAATCGCGATCTGCGCGATTTCCGAGTCGATCTCGGAACCACGGAACGAGTTGTGCGGGTGCTAAAGTCGGAGCTGGCCAGCGGCGAAGTTGTGCTGGTGTCGGAGAGCGGCATCCACACGCGCGCGGATGTGGAGCGTGTGCGTTGTGCCGGCGCGCGTGCCGTCCTTGTCGGTGAGGCCATGCTGCGGGCGCCAGCGATCGGCGAGAAAGTGGCGGAATTAACAGGACCAGACCATGACGGCAAGGAATACTCAGTATGACAGCATAGAGTCGAAGTCACAAACCGGGATAGCGCTCACCGAATGGTGGGGCCGAATCCGCTTTGTTGGACGCAAGTGAGTCTCTTGCGTTCCGGTTATTCCGTGGTTGTCATACCGCATGGATATGGCTAAAGGCTTGACCGAGTCTACGCATGAATGTTCGAGTCAAGGTCTGCGGCGTCACGACGCCCACCGACGCATTGGCGGCAGTTGAGGCGGGCGCTGACGCGATCGGACTCCTCTTCTTCGCTGGCAGTCGGCGGCACGTGTCGTTCCGAACAGCCAGCGGTATTGTGTCGGAATTGCCGCGCACTGTTGCTGTCGTTGGCGTGTTGGTCAATCCCACGACGGACGATCTTCGCCGGGCAGCCGAGGAGGTTGGCTTGGACGCTGTACAGCTTCATGGCGACGAGACGCCGGAGTTCGTGTCGAGCCTGGTCTTGCCTGCGCGTCGCACGTCGGGTCTGACTGGATTCTTGCCACCGGCTGAGGTTGCCGCAAGTTCAAGGCTGGGGGTCATCAAGGCTTTTCGTGTGCGAGACGCCTCAACCCTGAGCGAGCTACCGCGCTATGAGACTGACCTCTGGCTCTTGGACAGCTTCGCCCCAGACAAGATGGGCGGCACTGGTACGGCGTTCGCGTGGAATTTGGCCGCGGAAGCGAACAAACTCGGCCGGCCGATTGTGCTCGCTGGCGGCTTGACGCCACACAACGTGGCGGAAGCCGTGCGCACGGTCCACCCTCACGCCGTGGACGTCTCGACTGGAGTCGAATCGAGCCCAGGCCGAAAAGACCGCCGATTGCTGCAAGCGTTTATCGAAGCGGCGCGCTCGGTCGGTTGATCTGCTAGCAAACCCGCGCCACTGCCACTCGCATCTACCGCTGGACCAATATCATGACCAAATTCCGAAACTTGCCCGTTGCACTGACAATCGCCGGCTCAGACAGTGGCGGCGGGGCGGGCATCCAGGCCGACCTCAATGTCTTCGCCGCGCTCGACGTGCACGGCACATCGGCTGTCACTTGTCTGACGGCCCAGAACCCACTGTGCGTTCGAGGCATTCAAGCGACCAAGCCATCCATGGTCCGTTCGCAGATCGAAGCCGTGTTCGACGAATTCCAGCCCGCCGCCATAAAGACCGGGATGCTTTACTCCGCCCCGGTCATTAAGGCAGTAGCCAGATGTCTCAGGTCCCGACCATGCCCGTCAATCGTGGTCGACCCCGTGATGGTGTCGACGAGCGGCGCTCGTCTGCTCCGGAAGAATGCCATTGACTCACTCCAACAATTCCTGTTTCCGATCGCTGCATTGGTAACGCCAAACGTGGACGAAGCGGAAATCCTCGCTGGCATGCCTGTCCGCACTGTCGAAGACCTGCGCGCGGCGGCGCGCGAAATCCACCGCCGCCATGGATGCTCTGTCCTGGCAAAGGGTGGCCACTTGCGCGGGATGCGCGAGGCTGTCGATCTATTCAATGACGGCAAGGTTGAACTGCTCCTGAAAGCGCCGTTTATCCGCGGCCTGGGGACCCACGGAACGGGCTGCTCGTACTCGGCCGCGATTGCGGCTTGGTTGGCGCGAGGGTATGACTTGGCGCACGCGGTGGTTCGGGCAAAAGAGTTCGTGACCCACGCGATCAATAGGTCGGTCAAGGCCGGCCGTCACACTGTTCTTGGGTGGCGGTGTGGCTTCTGATTCCGAGCGAGCCTCAGCTATTCTCCGTAGTCATCAAGAGCCTTGCTGGCAACGCTTCTGTCGCGCATCTACCTTTGTCTCGACGGCTGTGCTGTCTGTCAGAGTACCGCGTTCACGCGGCCAGGAAAAGCGCATTGACCAATTCGCGACCGAAGGGCGCGCCGCGGGCAGTCCAATTGACGATCGCTGCTGGCAGTAAAGAACTCAGGTTCACACGTGGCTTGCGAGTCTCGATGAGTGCGCGCTGGGCTTGCATTTGTGACCTGGATCGTGGAGAAATGAGTCCAGGATGCAGGTTGCAGCCTACCAACATGTGGGGCTCGTGGCGGGCTCGGTGTACGTTATTGACCAGTCTAGCAAGCTGGCCGTGATGCGTCTGCTCGATTACGCCGACCAGCACGTGGTGTTCGACGGGTTCTTCAAGTTCGTTCACTGGGGCAACACTGGTGCCGCGTGGAGTATGTTTTACGGGAACAACCGCTTGTTGGCATTGATTTCCGTGCTGGCACTTTTTGTTCTGGTGCTGAGCGCACGCAACTTTGAAATCCGGTCCATCACTGGGCGCGTCGCCCTGGGCCTGATTCTGGGCGGAATCCTCGGAAACCTCACCGACCGTCTGCTGTTCGGTCACGTGGTTGATTTTCTCCGATTCTATCTTTACCAGCGCGGGGGTGAGGAGGTCGGTTTCCCGGCTTTCAACGTGGCCGACGCCGCCATCTGCGTGGGTGTCGGGCTTTTGTTTCTTCTCTCCCAGCGTCGGGCGCCAAATGCCGCAAATGTTGTCTCGCCGAGGAATTGAACACAGACCTCGCCCCATCGATCTCGATTGTCGGTCCCACTGCCACCGGCAAGTCTGAAATCGCAATCGAGATCGCCCGCGTGCTCGGCGGCGAGATCATCGCTGTAGATTCAGTCCAAGTGTATCGCGGGATGGACATAGGCTCAGCGAAACCGTCACTTGCTGACCGTCGGGCGGTGCGGCATCACCTCATCGATGTGATCGATGTCGCGGAGCCGTTTGACGCTGCCAGGTATGTTCGCCTGGCTAAAAGCTCTCTGGCCGGTGTGCGGGCTCGCGAGCGGTTCCCGATCTTCTGTGGCGGCACGGGGCTCTATTTCAAGGCCTTGCTCGAAGGACTGGGCAGCACTCCGGCGCCTGATCCCAGGTTGCGCGCCGAGCTGGAAGCAACGCCGCTGTCTGAACTACTCGCGGAGCTTGGCAGGCGCGACCCGGCAATG
>JAXDCU010000030.1:0-3018 GCA_034677645.1 Verrucomicrobiia bacterium | reverse complement strand
CAGGCGCAGGGCGGCCGCGTTGGTGCTCCCGCTGGCCGGCCCGTACACCAACGCGGTCTCGGCGCGCCCGGCCTGGTGGCAGGACCGCGCCAGGGACACCAGGCCGGAGTGGTCGCAGTGCTTGCCGATGTCCGCGGCCGGGATGTGCGTCTTGGCCATCGCCAGCAAGGCGCCCTCGAACGGCTCGGACACCAGACCCGCTGCGTTCGGGTTCATGTGGTCCACCCAGGCGCGGCGTAGGTCTTCGGCGTTGATGCGGTCGCTCTTCTCAAGGATGGCGGTAATCATCAACTTTTGGCGCTCGACACCATCCTCCGTGGTTCCCGGTTCACGCAGCCAGTCCTTCTTGCCGTAGTGGGAATAGGGCAGGAGTCGGTCCAGCAAACCGTATTCCCGCTCGATGCGCTCCCAGGACCACCCCTCGACCGGTGCACCCATCGCTGAGCCGATGTGGCAGCCCGCGATGCAGCCAAAGAACTTCTCCCGGAGACTCGGTTCAGCACCCGCTGTACTCCCCGTGGACGGTTCCTCCGCCGCGACGGCGTTCCGGCCGACGGAGGCTGCGGCCACGGCAGCGAGCGCGCTGCCCAGGAAAGACCGACGATTCAGGTGATCTGCATGTGTTTGCATAGGCTGATTGGGAACGACAGACCAGCACCGTTTTCCTGGGGATGATCCCATTTCCCATCACCCTTGATCAACTCGGTTCTCTGAGCCAAGCTGCAGCCAGCGTCATGAAGCCGCAAAGGTCAACCATTATGCAAGTGCCAGCCGTCCAGCGCGCTTCCCTGACTCGCCGTCAATTCCTCGTTACGGCTGGGGCCGCCGCTCTGGCCTCACCGCAGTTGACCAGATCCTCACGCGGAGCCGAAAGCGCGAACCGCGTGGGTCCGCCGGATGCCGAAGCCAGGCAAGCCAAGTTGATTGATGTCCTTCGTCAACCGGTGCTGCGGCGGGAGTTGTTCACCAGCCCAGTCATCATCCGAAGCGTCGAACTGCTGCATTGGGAGAACAGCTACTTGTGTCGGGTCCGCTCGGCGGACGGCGCCGAGGGGATTTCGGTGGCGCACAGCGACATGCGCCGCCTCTACCCGATCTTCCTCCGCAACCTGCAGCCGTTCTTCCTCGGCAAGGACGCCCGCGAATTGGACTTCATCCTGGAGAAGGTTTATGTGTACGGCTTTAATTTCCGCTACAACGGGATTTCCCTGGGCTTGCCGCTGGCCACCATCGAGTTCGCCATTCTCGACCTGCTCGGGCGGATAGCAGGCCGTTCGATCGGCCAACTGATTGGCGAAATCTGCCATCCGGAGGTGGCCGTCTATGTTGCGACCGAATGGCGTGAGCGTCCGCTGGAGGAAACCTTCGAGCGCATCCAGAGGGCGGCGGCGGAATACGACGCCAAGGCACTGAAGATCAAAGTGGGCTACCTGATGTTCATGACCGCCGACATGCACGCCAAAGGGCCGGTCGGGAAGACGGAACGGCTGATTCCGCTGCTCCGAGAACACTACGGACGCGACATGGCGCTCTATGCCGACGCAAATGGCTACTACGATGCCCAAGAAGCGATTCGGGTGGGGAAGCTGCTCGAGGAGAATGAGTATGCGTATTTCGAGGAGCCCGTGATGTATGACGACTTCGAGACCATCAAGCGTGTGGCCGATGCCCTGGCGATTCCCATCGCGAATGGCGAACAGGACCAGAGCTTCGTCCACTTTCGCTGGCTGATCGCCAACGATGGCCTCGAGATCGTACAGCCGGACAGCTACTACTTCGGCGGCCTGATCCGCTGTGTGAAAGTGGGGCGCATGGCGGCAGCGTTCGGCAAGTCGATCGTGCCGCATATGTCGGGGGGTGGCTTGGGTTTTCTCTACAACATCCACCTAGTGTCCGTGCTGCCCAACGCCGGGGCTCATCATGAGTTCAAGGGACTGGACACGCGGGTGCGCTTCGAATGCCCGACCTCGCCACTCAAGGTCGTCAACGGGAAGCTCAAAGTACCCACGGGGCCCGGCCTCGGCGTGGACCTTGACCCCGAGTTCATCCAGAAGCACCAGCCGGTCACTGTTTGAGTAATTCAGCAAAGGAATCTGCGAACGCCCCTCCTGCCAGTCACTGCACATGAACGCCCCTCAGCCTACCCTGCCTCGTCGGGACTTCATCCGACGCAGCGCCACCAGCCTGGCCACCGTCCTCACGGCGGAGCCAGCCTCCCTGGTCACAGCCGGCGCGGCGGACCCCTCCTCCGCCCGCAAGTCTATCGGCATCCAGGTGGGCGCGGTGTCTTTCGTGGACGAAGGCCCGGAACAGCTTCTCGACCTGTTCCAGGAGCGCGGCGCGATTGACACGATCTACCTGACCACGTTCACGTATGGGCGCGGTCTGGCGGGTCGGCAGATTCCGGGACAGGTGTTTCCCGACCACGGTTCGCAGGAATCCGACGAGAAGAACTTCCACGGCGGTAATTACGCCACGCCGCACCCCGAGTTCTACCCGGACACTGTCCTGAAGCACACTCGCGCGCCCGATCATGGCGACCTCGACATCGTCGCCACAGTGCTTCCACCTGCCAAGAAGCGTAGGATGCGTGTCTTCTGCTCCATCGAGGACGTGTTTCGCAACGACGTGCCGGGTGTCAAGGAAGTCGCCGAAGTGGACCTGCAGGGCCGCCGGGGTGGCGGGTTGTGCCTCTGCCATCCGGACGTGCGGGCGTTCTGGATCGGCCTGGCGACCGACCTCTGCAAATCGTATGAGATTGACGGCATCCTGTTCTTCAACGAACGCAACGGGCCGCTCTTGAACGCCCTCGGCGCGAGCCACGCGCAGAGTATCGCGTCGTCGCGGGTCACCTGTTTCTGCGAGCATCACCAGCGCGCTGCTAATGAGCGCGGCATTGACTTCGAGCGCACCCGAGAGGGTTATCGGAGACTCGACCAGTTCATTCAGGCCGCGCTGAAGGGCCAGCGACCGAGCGATGGTTACTTTGTCGACTTCTGGCGATTGCTCGTCGAGTGG
>JAXDCU010000029.1:0-12612 GCA_034677645.1 Verrucomicrobiia bacterium | reverse complement strand
TTCTCAAGCTCGGCGGTCAGTTCGGTGCCTACAACGAAATCAAGGCCATTCCGGGCACACGCATCCGCCATTCTCTGGCAGCCTTCCACGCTGTCGTGATCGGTCAACGCAAGCGCCGTAAGACCGCAGCGTTTCCCAAGCTCGGCAAGCTCCTCGGGCGTGTTGGTGCCGTCCGAGAAACAGGAATGGAGATGAAGGTCAGCGGCCACGGTTTAGCTATTAACAATTCGTGAAGGGCGCATAAGTTCGCCGCGGATGGTGTCGAGAATCCCGTTCACGAACCGGCCGCTGTCCTCAGTCGAGTACTTCTTTGCGATATCGACAGCCTCATTGATGCTGACAACCGGTGGGATGTCTTCCCTGTGCAGCATCTCGTGAATTGCCAGTCTTAGTATGTTCCTATCGACCACCGCCATGCGGTGCAAATCCCAATTCTTAGCATGCTTCCGAATAAGATCGTCAATCTTGGCTCGGTTCTCCCACGCTCCCATGATCAACGGGTCGGCAAACTCGCGAACGGCGATGTCCTCGGCCGTGGGTGGCGGCAGATTGGTTTTCTGCCCCCACTTCGCCCTGCCTTTTTCTTCCGCGATCGCCGCGGTCCGCTGCGTTTCCCAAAACAGGCTCAGCTCCGTGCCGAAATCAGTCGGCGGATTCACATCGCACTGAAAGAGAAACTGGACCGCGCGCTCACGGGCCTCTCGCCTCGTGCCCATGACAGCAGCATGCTGAAGCATCGGACTTCCCGCAAAGGAAAAATCTTCTGTTCTCGTCCGGCAAGTCGGGTCAGAATTCATCCCGCTTGTCACGCGTAGCGAGCCGCAACAGCCGTTCGCGGACGAAAACAGCAAAACCACACCGCAACATGTCGCGCACACTGGTCATCCTGGCAGCGCTGCTTGCCATTCACGTCACGCTGTCGTCTCTCCGGGCGGGGCCCTCCGTCGTGAAGGTCTCGCGCGGCCAGATTGTCATCCCGACATACCCATGGACCGCGGTCAAGCACCCGTATTTTCGCGGGACTGACGGCTTAAACATCTATCCCTACCCAATGCTCGATTTTCTGAGCAGGGAAAAGACGAACCGCGTGTATCGAACCGTTGCGCTCGAGAACGAGTACTTGCGCGTCACGTTTCTTCCAGAGTTGGGCGGCAAGGTGCACGAGGTGATCGACAAGACAACCGGCCAACCCATGTTCTACGTCAACCACGTCATCAAGCCCGCCCTGATTGGACAGTGCGGCGCCTGGACGTCGGGCGGCATCGAGTGGAACACGGGTCCTCAAGGTCACACCGTTGGCTGCATGCAGCCAATCGCAGTCGAGATTCTCCCCCGCGCTACGGACGGCTCGCAGTCGGTGGCCATTGGAGAGACAGAGCGCATTTATCGGACGAAATGGACGGTGGTCGTGACGCTGCGACCCGGGCGCTCTTTTATCGAAGAGCGCATCCGCATCTACAACCCCACCGAGACGGTCCGACCGTACTACTTCTGGAACTGCACGGCGGTTCCGAACACCGCGGGTTTCCGGTTTATTTATCCGATGACACTTGGCACGGATCATGGCGCCGAGCGGTTCTTCAACTGGCCAATCCACGAAGGCAAAGACCTCAGCCGCGGCACGAATTACCAGGACGCCTCGTCGATATTCGCCTGGCACTGCGACCAGGACTTCTTCGGTTCGTACAACAACGATCTCGATCGCGGTGTCGTGGCCTGCGGAAATCACCAATTAATCCCTGGTAAGAAAGCGTGGACCTGGGGCTGGGGCGGCTACGGAACGATGCACCAGGCCGATCTCACCGACGACGACGGCCCGTACAACGAAGTCCAAACCGGCCCGCTCCTCACTCAGGGCGAAGTCGGTCGACTCGATCCTTGCGAGGCGATCGAGTGGCGTGAATGGTGGTATCCGATCCACGGGATCGGCGGCTTCACGTTCGCCAATACCAACCTCGCCGCCAACCTATGTCTCGAGAATGGCAAGGCCAGTTTGAGCCTGATGGCCACTGCTTCCTGGCCAAAAGCGAATGTTGTCTTGACCCAAGGCGACCATATCCTCGCACAGGCGGCGTGCGCCCTCGCCCCCGCTCGGCCAACGAGCCTTGAATTTGACGTCGGCGATGCCAAGTCCTTTCTGGTCGGCGTGAGCGGAGGAAAGGGCTCCGCGCTGGCCGAATGGGCTTTCCCGGTCGATCCGCCTGTCCGCAGGCCTCCGGAGAAGAAGGAACCGCCCAAGACAGCATCCGAACACGTCGCCACAGGATGGCAGCATTTCCTCTTTGCGCGGTTCCAAGAGGCGGAGTCGCACTTCCGCAAGGCCCTCGATCAAGATTCCCAATGCCGCGACGCACGGGTCGGTCTGGCGCATCTCGAGTTGGATCGCGATCCCCTCAAGGCCGTCGAAGAAGCGCGCGCCGCGGTGGACGTGGCCCCTAACCACGGGCCGGCGCACTACATACTGGCCGCTGCCGCTGCTCGTTGTGGGTTGGAATCCGCCGCAGCCGGCAACTCGGACCAGGCTCGGAAACACGGAACCGAGGCAATCGACGAAGCATGGAAAGCCGCGCTGGACCCGGCGAGCGCAGTGGCAGCGCGAGCCTTGATCGCGAAACTTCTCCTGCTGGACCATGGCCGGGCTCGAGAGGTCTTGTGGCTCGCGGAGAGGGGGCCATGGCAGACCGACCCGGTTTTCGGCAATCGCTTGGCCTTTTCCGTTAATCGGTACGCGGTCAAAGAACGACCGGAGCGGGCACTGGTCGAGAATCTGGCGCGCCAGAACTTGGCCGAAGACCCCTTGGACTATTTCGCCCGGTGCGTCCTGACACTCGATCGGCCTGAGAGAGAGTGGAGAACTTGTCTTGCAGGTGTCGAGGTCCAGGAACTAATCGAGCTGGACGCTCAATTCCAGGAACTGGGTGGTGGAGTGTCGGCGAACATGCTTGCTCCCGCCGGCGCCGCCATCGCCGGCAATGTCATGGCCTACTACCGATTCAAGCAGTCGCCCGGGCCTTTGGCTTCGCTCGGCCGGAACGGCGTCGCCTCCGTTGGGCAGCCGCCCGCGCCCCGTCCAGGGGACTGGCCTTCGCGTTACGAGGATGTCTCCCTCCTGCGCTCGACAGTCGCCGGCGATCCGGCGGATGGATGTGCCGTTCTCTTCCTGGGGCATGCCCTGTTCCATTTGGGTCGTCATGACGAAGGACGCCAGATGTGGAAGAGAGCCGCCGAACTCGGTTATGAACCGGCCATAGCCTATCGGGCACTCGGCATGGCAGCCAAAACGCTCGACGGGGATGTGACCGCCGCGCGCGCTTGGCTGCAGAAAGCCATCAAGGCCGATCCCAAGGACGCAATCGTCGCCCGCGACCTGGCTCGAGTTCTCTTCGAACTGGCGGACAAGGCAAGTTCCGACGCCGAAAAGCAGGCGCTCGCCGCCGAGGCGCGCGACCGGCTGCAGCCCGCCTTCGATCAAGGCAAAGGCCGCTCCGATTTTGTCGCGCTCCTTGGCAGGTCACTCAGCCGCCTGGGCGATCACGCCGCGACCGCCAGGCTCCTTGACTCCGTCCGCATCACGATCTGGGAAGGCGCCCGCGAGGCGCACGACCTGTTCGAAGAAGCGCATCTCGCCCTCGGCGAGGATCATCTCAAAGCCGGACGCGTGGCTGAGGCGCTCGCCGAGTTCAATTGCGCGCTCGAATACCCGGCAAATCTGGCTACAGGCCGGCTTGAAAATGCGCGCGAGGCCCATATACACTACTTGCGTGGCAATGCTCTCGCCGCGCTCGGTCGCAGTGGAGAGGCCGTTGTCGCATGGAAGAAAGCCGCTGAAGAGCCGGCTTCAGGCGACCCGAAGAAGGATGAGGCCCGCCAGAAAGCCCGCAATGCCCTCGAAGAGTCCGGTCACTAACCGGCACCCTCGGATTACTTATTTCCTCGCCGCTCCCGCGCCCCAGCCCATTTGAGCTGGATCGGCGCCGGCCCGGCGGTCATGCTAAGTGGCGTATGCCGATCAGCATTGATCGCCACCACACGCCGCAACGGCTCGTGCGTCCAATCGAGCGTCTGTTCGAACTTTCGGCGTGCAAAATCCGCTCTCTCGAACGCCTCTGGAACCGGGATCGGGGCGCGCCTGTATTCACCGTAAACGGCCGCTACACAACCCGCGGGTGGACGGACTGGACCGACGGATTCAGACATGGATCGGCTTTGCTCCAATTCGAAGCCACAGGCGACACCGAGTTCCTCGAACTCGGCCGCCGTGGGACGGTTGAACGCATGGCGGCGCACGTTTCACACATGGGAGTGCACGATCACGGTTTCAACATAGTATCAACATACGGCAACTTGTGGCGACTGATGCGCGAAGGGCGGCTGAAGGCGTCCTCATCGGACCTTGAATTTTGTGAGCTGGCTCTGAAGGTCAGCGGCGCCGTCCAGGCGGCGCGCTGGACTGACTGCCGCGACGGCGGATACGTCTACTCGTTCAACGGCAAGCATTCGCTTTTCGTCGACACGCTTCGGTCGTTGCGCTCACTGGCCATAGCGCACCAGCTCGGCCATGTGCTCCTTGGTGAACAAGACAAACGCGTCTCTTTGCTGGAGCGGCTTCTCGAGCACGGCCAAACCACGGCCAGATACAATGTCTACTACGGACAAGGACGCGACGCATACGACGTGCGGGGACGCGTGGCGCACGAGACCATCTTCAACATCGCAAGCGGTCAGTTCCGCTGTCCCAACTCGCAGCAGGGCTACTCCCCGTTCAGCACATGGACGCGCGGATTGGCGTGGGCTATCTGCGGTTTTGCCGAGCAACTCGAGTTCCTCGCCACACTGCCGCGGGACGAAACCGGCGTGAACATCGACTCGCGGAACTCTCGAAGAATCGCCGGCAGTGTTGCCCACCGCGATGCTGACCCATCGACAACCAAGAGCGCCATTCCCACAGTGTCCAGCGCTTCACGGATTTTCTTACGAGCCGCTGTTGCTACCGCGGACTACTACATCGCGGTGGCTTGCACGGATGGCGTGCCGATGTGGGACACGGGCGCTCCTAATCTGGATCGATTGGGCAACTACGCCGACAAACCATCCGACCCGTTCAATTCGTGGGAACCGGTCGACAGTTCCGCCGCCGCAATCGCCGCCCAGGGAATGCTCCGACTCGGCAATTACCTCCGCGCCGAGGGCAATCACAAAAGTGCCTCGCGCTATCGCCAAGCGGCGCTGACGATTGCCGACACTCTGTTTGCGGAACCGTATCTTTCGACTAACAGCCGCCACCAGGGACTGATTCTGCATTCCGTTTATCACCGGCCAAATGCGTGGGACCATGTGCGCCGCGGCCAGAGAGTGCCGAACGGCGAGAGCTCACTCTGGGGCGACTATCACGCCCGAGAACTGGCGCTGCTGATCCTGCGCGAAGCGCGCAATGAACCTTACTTGACGTTCTTCGTGGGGAAGTCGTCCCGCCGGTAGAGCGCGACCGCGGCCCAGTCAGGTCCAGCTCTACCTTACCGGCTGGTAGGGACGCGTTCCACCGCGTCCCCGTTTGTTGTGCGAAATCAGGGACCGAGTGGAATCGGTCCCTACCGGTTCATAGGGAGGGACCTGCTCGCGTCGGCGCAGGCGCTTCAATCTGACTAAGGCTCCGCAATCGGCGGGCTTTCTCACCGAAAAAAACGCGCAGCCACGAAGGCTGCGCGTCGAGAACTAGAAGGTTGTTAATCGCTCAGTAACTAGGCCCGGAACCGACGATAGAGCCCAAATCCGAGCAAGCCCAAGCCAGCAACCAAAGCGTACGTGCTCGGCTCGGGAATGACAACGCCGTTCAGACCGAAAGCCATATCGAAAGGCCCAAATCCAATAGGGACTCCGGATTGATCATAGAAACACAGACCATCACCGCCCGTTCCTGGAGTTCCCGTATTCCAGCCCCACATGGGGCCGCCAACAGTATAACCGCCAACCAAGTCAGGATAAACCGAAAGCCAGTACATTACTCCGGAAGCCGCGTTAAATGACGTCCCTGCACTATAGGCATAAATCGTTTTCCCGCTCAGAGTAGCTGTAGCCGTTTCGTTGGCGTTGCCCGCGAACCAGAGGGAATTCAATAGAACGCCCGGAACTCCTCCGTTATCCTGGTAGAACCGGACGTTCCAAGCCGTGACAAGACCCGGACTAGTAAGGGTGTCGTAGCAGCCATCCCAAGCGACGCTCGTGACAAGAGCGGGGCTGGACAAAACAAAACTGTCGTACATTTGCTGATATATACCGACCACATTATCGTTCTGGCTGATATACGCGTTCCAGTTTGCACCGCCATCCAACGGTTGATCGTAGAGGTTGCCGGGCGGATGGTCTATGCTACTATTGCCAGGAGTGAGGGGGCCACTGGGTAAAGGCAAAGGAGTCCCGCCACCCGCCATCAAGCTTGCTGCTGCAGCGAGACCCACCCCCAAGCTAATCAAAAAACGTTTAGTCATAACAACTCTTCCATATCTCTTTGTTACACCGATCCCTAGACGCGCTCCAGAACACCAGAAATGAGGAGC
This sequence comes from Verrucomicrobiia bacterium, assembly GCA_034677645.1. Lineage (GTDB taxonomy): Bacteria > Verrucomicrobiota > Verrucomicrobiia > Limisphaerales > J093 > JAAYVR01. The sequence continues at coordinate 6,058 of JAXDCU010000029.1, read as the reverse complement.
AATGTCAATGTTTTTGTGTGAGTTTTTTTACTTTGATCCGGAGCGTACCTGACTTCGCAGCACTGTCCTCTTTGACAGCACTGTCTTCTATCTTGCAAAAGTCTGGCAGCCAGCGCGGCGGGGCGGGGCGGGGGAGGCGACAACGCAACCTCGGCGATCCTCTCGAAGAGACCGTTCGATTGCGGCTGCGAGGATTCTGCAAGACAGCAGTTCAGAGAGCTCTCTCACGCACTTGAATCATGTCCTACGCCCTCACTCACCCATAGCAGTCATCCTTGCGCGATCCGCCTTCTCCGCGCCTCTGCGCCTCCGCGGGAGTATCTCTGGCCCCAGCAGGGGAGAGAGCCCGCGCGGACCACGCCGTGGACTATGCAGAGCGGCCGCCTGCCAGAGTCCCGCGTTTACGCGGTCCTCGACAAGACACGGTTCATGGAAGGGCTTCTTGTTTCTGTGAACACGTTTTGGCGCCATGAACCACGCGGTAGGGACGCGTTCCACCGCGTCCCCATTCTGTTGGGAGATGTTAGGGACGGAGTGGAATCCGTCCCTACCTGCCGGTTCATGGGGAGTCTTGATGACAAGCGGGTTGTCACGCATCGGGACCATGAACCGTTTGGGAGCGCGGGCTTTAGCGGTAACAATGCAGATGGACAAACCACGGATTACACGGATTACACGGAAAACAGCTAAACTCATGCATTTGGACTGGACGCCGCAAATCAAGAGAGCGCGCATCGAAGAGTGACTCTCAAACCTCTTGGTCAGATACAAGCGAGTGACTGCTCATCCGTGTGTTCCGAGTAATCCGTGGTTGCGCTACTGCATGGATATGGCTTTAGCCCGCTTCCGCGCGTCCGGGCGATAGCGTGTCGAAGCGGCCTGAAGGCCGCGCTCCGGGAGGCACGGTTCATGGGGAGCAGCCTTGTTTCCGCGACCACGCACTGTGGCCTTAAACTGGTCGGCAGCGGGCGCGACCGTTGGCGGCCCCGATGAACGATCGGCGTACTACCGCCGTTGCCAGCAAGAAAGTGCAATGGACCTTGCGTGAGAGGTCGCGGTTGCTCCTGAAAGAACGATTGTTTGCCTCGATCCGAATGCGGACCTACGATCGGTCTCAGACGAGAACTAGTTACATGATGACTCGCTCATGTCTCTCTTTGGCCACTCTGCTGGCTTTGTTGATTACCGGATGCAGAACCAGGTGTCCCGATCAGGTTGGGCCGAGCGCCCAGGGCGGGCATTTGGCGCCGACGCATCAACTGCTTCGTCCGGCGGGCGAATCGGTCGAGTTCGGAGGCCGGCCGGTCGACATGGTCGTGGCCCCGGACGGTCACACGGTATGGGTCAAAGATAACCGCGGACTGGTCGCCATCGATACAGCCGCCTGGTCCGTGCGGCAGGAGTTGAAGTTCAAGGAGAGCGGAGGTTCGACGCACGGCATCGCCATCAACCGCGCTGGGACAAGGCTGTTTGTTTCCGGCGCGGCCAACGCGCTGTGGGAAGCCCAGATCGATGCGCGAGGAACGGCGACGTGGGGAAGGAAGATTCTATTGCCCGGTCCAGGGGGAAAGGGCAATTCGCACGTGGGCGGCATCGTACTGTCTGAAGATGAAACCGAGGCCTATGTGTGTTTGTCGCGGAACAACTCGCTTGCGATTGTCGGTCTGGCCGCGGGCACCGTGCTCAAGGAAATCGCGGTCGGCGTGGCGCCCTACGACGTGGTCAGGTTTGTGGGGAGCGATGGCCATCGCGCGGTCTTTGTCTCGAATTGGGGTGGGAGACATCCAACGAGCAGCGAACCCGCGGCGGATTCTTCAGGGACACGCGCGTTGATCGACGAGCGCGGTGTGGCGGCCAGCGGCACGGTTTCCGTGGTTGACCTCGATCAGGGAAAGGAGCTGGCCCAGATTCCGACTGGGCTGCATCCGTCGGACCTTGAATTGGGCGCTGGCGGGGGCGTCTTGTATGTGGCGAACGCAAATTCAGACTCGGTAAGCGTGATTGACACCGCGACTCGAACCGTTGTGGGGCAGGTGATTGTCAGGCCGTCGCCTGGGTTGCCGTTTGGCAGCGCTCCCAACGCGCTGGCGCTGTCTCGGGATGGCCGGCGACTTTACGTGGCGAATGGTGGCAACAACGCGGTGGCGGTGCTGGCCGTGGACAAGCCGAGCGCGCCGCAGGTCGCAGGGTTCATCCCTGTCGGCTGGTATCCGGGCGCAATTATCGCCGACGCCACTCGCCTCTATGTGGCGAACGTCAAAGGCATCGGATCGCGCACCCAAGACCCGAAGAAGAAAGGTTGGAACAGCCACCAACATCGCGGAAGCGTGACTCGCGTGGCTGTCACCGCATCCAGCCAGCTCGCGGAGTACACGAGGCAGGTCAGGACCGACGCCCGGGTTCCTGAGATACTGCGGGCGTGGGAGCGGTCGGCGCGGGCCCGGCGCGCGGTGCCGGTGCCGAAGCGGCTTGGGGATGCGTCGGTGTTCGATCACGTGGTGTACATCATCAAGGAGAACAGGACGTACGACCAGGTGTTTGGCGACATGCCGCAAGGCAACGCGGAGCCGTCGTTGTGCGTGTTCGGACGGGAGGTGACGCCAAATCACCACGCGTTGGCCGAGCAGTTCGTGCTCCTTGACAATTTCTACTGCAACGGTGTGTTGTCGGCTGACGGTCATGCGTGGGCAATGGAGGGGTACGTGACGGACTATTTGGAGAAATCGTTCGGGGGGTTCACGCGCAGCTACCCGTTCGCCGGAGACGATCCGCTGAGTTACGCGGCCACGGGATTTCTCTGGGACAACGTTCTGCTGCACGGCCTGACGTTTCGCAATTATGGGGAGATGAACACGACCGCGACACGGCCGGCCAAAGCGACTTTCAAGGATGTTTACGACGATTACGTCGCCAAAACGGGCAAGATCGGTTTCAACCACGACATCCAGATCGAGACGTTGCGGCGATTCAGTTGCCCAGAGTCGCCAGGATGGAACATGCGGATTCCGGACCAGGTCCGTGTCGACGCGTTTCTGAAGGAATTCAGAGAGTTCGAACGCGATGGGCATTGGCCCAACCTCATCATACTTTACCTGCCTAGCGACCACACATCAGGGACGCGCGCGGGAAGCCCAACGCCCCGCGCGCAAGTCGCCGACAACGACCTCGCGGTTGGGCGTGTGGTCGACGCCATTTCCCACAGCCAGTTTTGGGCGAAGACGTGCATCTTCGTGATCGAAGACGATCCCCAGAACGGCTTCGATCATGTGGATGGGCACCGTTCGCTCTGCCTCGTGGTGAGTCCGTACACGAAGCGGGGCGAAGTGATCAGCCGCTTTTACAATCAGACCTCAGTGCTCCATACGATGGAACGGATGCTCGGAATTCCGCCCATGAACCAAATGGACGCGCTGTCGCCTCTCATGACCGCGTGTTTTCGCCAGAAGCCCGATCTCACGCCTTGGACATGCGTGCCCGCCAACATACCGTTGGATGAGATGAACAAGGACACAAGCGCACTGAGCGGATCGGAGCGGCGCTGGGCTGAGCTCAGCGGCGACTTGCCGCTTGATCAACCTGACCTTGCCGACGAAGACACGCTGAACCGGATTCTGTGGCACGCGGTCAAAGGCGGCGATGCGCCGTATCCAGCGGCCTACGCTGGCGCGCACGGGAAAGGGCTGAAACGGCTTGGTCTGCGTCTGGATCAATTGGTGCGCAGGTGAGGAGGGGCGCTTCTGGTTGTCGACAAGGTGAGTCGGCGGCGGTCTAGGTCGTCGAGACTCAGGACGGTCTGGCGCGCGAGCGGGTTGGGCCTCGGCGCGTAGCGGTCGGCGCGGGACTTGGCGGGGTCGCGTCGAATCGGTTGGGCCACGTAGCGCCGCAGGACAGCGCTGTAGTCCTTGATCAACTGGGCTAGTTCCGGCACGCCGTTGAAGCTGACAAGGTCGAGTTGGTTCGCGCGGGCGCGCAGCAACTCTCTGTGAGCCTGGTAGGTTGATAGCCGTATCAATTGCTGGAGCGAAATCGATGCGTGTGACGGAGCAGCGTTGCTCTCGCCACGGCGCTCGACAACAACCTGGAGGACTTCATTCAGTTTTCGTCCGGTCAGCTCGTGCGACCATGAATGGGGCTGGTTGCCCGCCAGAAACTGAACCGTGGCGAGCGCCCACCATTGCTCGACGGAGAGCATCCGCGGGAAATGGCCCTTGTAGGCTTCGAGGAATGCAGTTTGCCAGTTTAGTCGCCAAGTCAATAACCCCAGCATTCCCGCCATGGTCTGGCGTCCGTTTGGAAGCTCGAGCAAGGTGCTCACGAACAATTGCGCGGAGGCTCGGTACGTTTGCAGACTCTCGCCCGCCAAACCCGGCGGAGGCAGACTTAGATCGTTGAATGTGAGCGGTGGGTGAGTTCTGAGCCAGCCCCGCAACGCCTCGATCCCACCAGAGCCGATTTGTTCTTCGACCATGCCCGGCAAGCGTCCCATCTGCCGGCCGAGCTTGCCCATCAGGGCTGTCGGTCGTGGAACCAACTCCGGTCCTGTCGTGGTCCGCAGTTTGGCAGCCAGTCCTTCCACCAGCCAAATCGGAAGCTCGGGCGCTCGTGGTCCCGGGCTTCGGTTGGCCAACTCCGTTAGCAGCGCCTGTACGAGCAAGCGCATCAGAGTCTCAACCTCAATCTCCTCTGGGAGGTCAATCGAGTAGCGCCAGCCGTCCACAAACCGCGTCGATACCACGACCAGTGGGGCGCTTGATCGGGTCAGGTCGCTGGATATATTGAGGTGGATTTGCCCCTGCCACCGGTCGTTGAGACCCAACTCCCGTAACAAAGCCCGCTTCACACGTTCGCCCGCCACAGCCAGAGGGTCCGGCTCCAGACTCACCAGTACCCTGCCCTGCTGCCTCACCGACTGGCTAAGACTGGGTGTCGTGGGGTACGGACTGTGAACGACGAACTGCCCGCTGCTGCTCCTGACCAACAGCGCCGGCCACGCGCGGCCTGGGACATACACCAAAGCGAACAGCAGCAGACACGCAAAAGACCCAGGCAGAACTCTACTTGCTCTTCTTCGCATCGGTTTGAGACTGAATGGCGCCGCCTTTTTTCGGCGCTGGCGCATCGGCCCCCTTCTTAGGCGCCGCCGCCTCCGATTCTTTCTTGGCGGCTTGACGGTAGCCCTCGCTGCGGTAGTCGGTCGTGTAGAATCCAGTGCCCTTGAACAAAAAACCGGCTCCGCCACTGAGAACACGCTTGACTTTGCCGCGCCCCCATCGTTTTCGAGCGCATTGGTTTCGGGGACAGACGCGCAGCGGGGGGTCGCTGATAGACTGAAACACTTCGAAACTGTGATTGCACTTGGCGCACGTGTACTGATATGTCGGCATACTTCAACTCACGGAGAATGGAATGTTTGGCTCGGGTCTCAAGTTCGTCGGTGCCATGCTTAACAGAAGACCTCATCGCAAGCAATTCTGAAGCGTTTCCTACTCTTCTTTTCTTTTCCGCTTGTCAGACAAAAACGCGAATACGCTCCGGCTTGGTCTGTCGTATCAGCGGTTCCGTGAATCAGAGCCTCCTCACGTCGGCTCCTACGACCAGAGGCGCCGTAGGAGTCGAGGCGACGAGACTCAAACTCTCGCCCGAGATAGTTCGGGTAGCTAATGTCCTCTTTGGCCCTCACCCGCGAGGTGCTTGGCAATCTCGCCGGTGACAGCCTTGGCGTCGCCGAAAACCATCAGCGTCTTGTCGGCGAAATAGAGCTCGTTTTCGATGCCCGCGAATCCGGGATTCATACTGCGTTTGATGGCCAGGACGGTCTTGGCTTTGTCAGCTTCGATGATCGGCATGCCGTAGATCGGGCTCTTTGGGTTGCCGCGGGCGGCGGGATTAACGACGTCGTTTGCGCCGATGACCAAACAGACGTCGCACTGATTCATTTCTGGGTTGATTTCGTCCATCTCGACTAGGTCTTCGTACGGGATTTCGGCCTCGGCCAAAAGCACGTTCATGTGGCCGGGCATTCGGCCAGCCACGGGGTGGATGGCGAACTTGACGGCCA
>JAXDCU010000028.1:0-7500 GCA_034677645.1 Verrucomicrobiia bacterium | reverse complement strand
GACACGGGGACTTCCGAGATCACCGGCGGCGATGTCAACACGTTCAGGCGGCTCACGGGACTGAGCAAGGTCTTCCCGTCCGTGACCGCCTCGACTGTGTAGTCGCCGCTGTCGGCCAGCGAGACATTGCTTAGCGAGAGCGTGGCCGTTGTCTCGCCGGCGATGTCTTTGCCGTCTTTGCGCCACTGGTAGGTTATGGGAGCGGTGCTGGCGACCGCCGTCTGGAATGTCACGTTATCACCTTCGTAGACCGGGTCGGCTGTGTGCGTGATCGAGAGGATTGCCGGCAGCGCCGCATTGAACAAGCTCGCCACTTCCTCGGGCGTCAGCGTTTTGTCGAACATGGCGAACTCGTCGATGGCGCCGCGGAACACGCGGGTGGGCTGATAATTGTCCCAGCCCAGTTCGAGCGTGGTGCCGCTGAAGCTGTGGACGATATGGTATAGTTCGTTTGTTGCCGATGCCAAACCGGCGGCAGTTCCCATGTACATCACGGCGTCGTAGGGAGAAACCGCTACCGCGAAGAATGTCCAGGCCTGATCAGGCGGGATGTAGCCAGGATTGAAGTTGTAGGCCGAGCCCTGGTCCTCCCAGTTGTAGCTGAGCGCAAGTCCGTCGTCCTGGAATCCGAGCCCGGTCGCCTTTGTCTCGGGTGCCGTAACCTTGCGGTTGTGCATGATGGCCGCGCGGGTTGGTTGTTTGCCGTCTCGTTTGAGCCAACAAACCATTGTGACGGTATCTGATTCGAGGGGCAGCGGCGGGATGCGCACCGAGCCGCTGACGCCGTTGAAGCCGGCTGACGTATTCGAAGTCTCGAACCCGACAGCGCCCGGCATCTGGAGCCCTGGCACGCCTGAAGTTGTGCCTACCAGATACACGCCATTGTAGGCCGGGCCGTAACTGCCACTGTTGACCGCCACCGGCAGTTCGAGCTGAGCTTCGCCAAGTCGATAGTACACAGCGGGATTCTTCTGCTGGATCAGGTCCGGGTACGCGACGGTCCGAGCGGGGTTGATGCCATTGTTGTAGTGCGCCCTGACATCGTCGGCGGAGAGAGCTGTTGTGTAAATAGCCACTTCGTCCGCCATTCCCTTCCAGGGATATGCGTAGTCGCTCCGAGCACCGACCACGAACGGGCCATCGACGTTGGCAACGTAAGCGCTGGGCGTGCCCTGGGGACTGGCTGTCGCGATCGGTTCTCCGTCATGGTAGAGCGTCGCGGTCGTGCCGTCGTAGACCGCCACCACGTGGTACCATTTGCCGCTTTCAAAAACTGCGCTGCCGTCCAACTGCGCCGACGCATTGTAGCCGTTCTGGTTGTACATTCGGAAACTCCAGCCGCTGTAACCATTCTGGTACAAAATCCAGCCCGAGCGCGGGTCGGCCATGTGGGCTGCGTTCAACGGAGTGGACACAGCGGTGGATTCCAAATCCCCAGGACTTAACCAAGCTTCGACCGTGAACGGCCCGGCTGGATTGTACGCGGCGCTGTGAGGAATCACGACATACTGAGACCCATTAACGGAGATGGCGGTGTCCGGGTCCCCCACTATCGCTCCGGTCACACCGCGCGTGGGTGATCCAAGATACTGGCCATCGAACGCAGAGCCAAGAGACCCGATGTTCACCGCCGGCACTTCGACCGGAACGGGTTCTGTTGCGTCGAGGCGGTAATACGCCACGGGTTCCAGTGCCTCGACGGCGGAGGCGTAATCGGCCCGCGCCGCCTCTGTTAGCAGGCAAGTCACGGTGATCATGCCCACCGCGAGCGCGCATGTTGGAAATGAGTTTTGTTTCATAGGCTTTCTGCGGGGTGTTTGTCGCGTGTTTCGAAAGTTAGCTTACTGATAGCAGCCTCGAAGCCTACCGCTGGCCTTTTCCGGAAGGCAACTCTGAAACGGGACAAAAGAGACCGCCCGGTCGCCCCGGAGGTCGGGCGCGATCCGCTTCGATGGCAGCAATGGTGGGGCGAGGTTCCCGCCCAGCCGCGAAGATAAAATGGCAAGCGCGGGTTTCAAATCCGAGCTGGGACGATCACAAACGGCACACCCGCCCTCGTGGAATTTCACAACGCACAGCGACACGCCCATGTACGTCATGGTGCGTTTGCCTGTCGCCACGCGTGGTTCGCGCAGGATCGGCAGACCGTTGCTTACGGCCTCGATGCCCGTGTAAGTGCCTGCGCCCATGCTGTATGCTTTGAGCAACAGCGCCAAAACACCCAGCCACCCCAATTCGCTGCGTGCGTGCCCGAATTCCTGCGTCGTCTTGGCAACCAGCGCCGGCAACTCTCCGACATGCCCCACGATGGCAATTAAGATGGCTAGCCCATGTGTGCCCACAAAGACAAAGAACACTGGCATCCAAAGCAGAACCGATTCCTTGACGCCGCGCAAGTTGACCAGCGTCAGAAACATGACACCCACGCACGCGAAGGCCAGTTTCCATGGGAGCCACCCAGCAGGCAACACGGTGAACAGCGCATCGGTGCCGCTGGCCACCGACACCGTGATCGTCAGCACATAGTCCACCAGCAACGCCGATCCCGACACCACTCCCGCCGTAGGCGAGAGCAGCTTGCTGGCCACCAAGTAGCCGCCGCCCCCGCTCGGGAACAGTTCAATTGTCTGCCGGTAACTCGCGCAAATCACCGCAATCGTAAACACACCCCCCAGCGCCACAGCCACGCTCAGCGATTCGCCGCCCAGCTCGCGGCGCGGTTAACCGCGACCGAACAATCCGGTCTAGAAGATTGCGAGGTTGCATCGGAGCCCATTCCCTACGCCGCGCTGAGCCCCAGCAGAAACCACGTTCGCAGGCGGCCCTTGCCCTTGACCTCCACTTCGCCACGTTCCTCGAACTCGAACGTGCCGACCGTGGCCTGTCGGATCGCCTCAGTCACCTGAATGCGACCTGGCAGGCCGCTGGATTCCATCCGACTGGCCGTGTTCACGGTGTCGCCCCACAGATCATAGATGAACTTGCTCCGGCCGATCACACCGGCCACCACCGGCCCGGTGTTGAGTCCGACGCGGATTTCGAGGGCGGTGTCGTGGGCCTGATTGAACTCATGCACGGCATTGAGCATCTCCAGCGCCATGGTCGCCAGCACGACCGCATGGTCGGAGCGCGCTTCCGGCACGCCACAAACGGCCATGTAACAGTCGCCGACGGTCTTGATCTTCTCGACGCCATGGCACCGTGCCAGGTCGTCGAAGCGAGTGAACAGCTCATTGAGCATCTCCACCAGCGGCTCCGGCGCCATGCCTCCGGAGAGGATCGTGAAGCCCACGATGTCGGCAAAGAGCACCGACACGCTCTCGTAGCGATCAGCGATGGTGCTTGTGTCGCGCTTGAGGCGGTCGGCGATCGGAGCCGGTAGGATGTTCAACAGGAGTCGCATGTTCTCCTTGTTGAGCCTGTCAATGGTCATATGAGTCCGAACACGGGCGAGCAATTCGTGCGCGTTGAATGGTTTGCCCACGTAATCGACCGCGCCCAGCTCAAAGCCCCTCACTATATCGGCCGTTTCCGTCTTCGATGTCAGGAAGATGATCGGGAGGTCACGCCACTGCGGTGATGCCTTGATCTGTCGGCACGCCTCATAGCCGTCCATCTCCGGCATGATCACATCCATGAGTACGAGGTCGGGGCGAATCTTCTCGATCACCTCCAATGCCTTACGGCCGTTGGTGGCGACGCTAATCTGGTAGCCTTGCTCCTTGAGGATCGCGCTCAGGGTCTGGATGTTAGCAGGCGTGTCCTCGACGATCAGGATGCGGCCACTGGCGGCGGCGGCGGGCGTGCTCATGACGTCAACAGTCCTTTCTCGCGAACGGCCGTCTGGAGCCGGACTAGCGCGTCTCCCAGCGCAAAGCCGGCGATGTCCTTCTCGAATGCGGTGAACGCATCGCCGGGCAACAGCGCTTGAAACACCAGACGGTGGGCTTCGAGACAATCAACCGCGGCAGGATCGAATTTGTTCAGGTGCGTGATCATCTCCGCGACGACCGGAGCAGCCTGGGCAACATCGAAGGCCGCTGGCGGGATGGCCGGGGCCGGAGGCGCTTCGGCGGGAGCGAGGGCCGCGCGCAGATGCCCAATAAACTCGTCCAAGGCAGCGCGAAAGGCGATGAGCGTCGGCGTGAGATCAGCGGGGGCGGCATTCGTGGCGATGGCCTTTTCCAGCTTCGCTGTGGCGTGTTGAACAACCGGGACGCCCAAGCTGCCGGCGAGACCTTTGATCGTGTGCGCTAGACGTTCGGCGAGAGCCTGGTCTTTGGCGGCCAGCGCGGCTTCGATTTGGGCACCGGCAGTCGCTTGCTGCTCCACGAACTGGCGCAGCAGTCTCAGGTAGAGCTTACGGTTGCCAGCAACGCGCGCCAATCCGTCGTCGGTGTTGAGGCCGAGGATGGTGGGAAGGTCGTCGAGTGCCTTGCTGTGGGTTTTCGTCCTTCTCAAGGCCTCCGTTTGTGCAAGTGCGGATGGGCTTGTGTCGTTGCCATGCGCCAGAGACTGAAGGGGGGTTGAGGCCGCGCTCCGATCTTCCGGTGCTCCTGGGGACGCGCGGAGTTTTCCCACTGTCTCGAAGAGCAGCGATGGGTCAATCGGCTTGCAGATGTGATCATTCATGCCGGCTTCGAGGCAGCGCTGGCGCTCCTCGAGTGTGGCATGCGCCGTCATGGCGATGATGGGGAGGCTGACAAAGCGCGGGTCCGCGCGGAGTTTCACCGTGGCTTGGTAACCGTCCATTTCCGGCATCTGGATATCCATAATCACCACGTCGAACGGTGGGGGTTGCGGGCTGTTGGTGAGGATATCCACGGCTTCGCGGCCGTTGTTAACCACCGCCACTGTCGCACCCGCGCTTTCGAGCAGCTCGACGGCGATCTGCTGGTTGATCTCGTTGTCTTCCGCAAGGAGGATGCGGACACCGCGCAGCTTTGTGGCCTGCCCGGCGTCATCAATGCCAGGTTTGTCATCAGTCTCGTATGCAAAGACGTCGACCAGCGTGTCCACGATCATGGACTTGGTGACCGGCTTGACGAGGAATCCATCCAACTGCAGCCGCTCCGCTTCCTCCCGGACCTCGTCGCGGCCAAAGGCGGTCACCAACACGATATGGGGTGGGTGGCCCAGAGTCTCGTCGCTCTTGATGTGCCGGCTGGCCTGAAGGCCGTCCATGCCCGGCATTCGCCAATCCATGAAGACGATGTCGTAGGGAGCGGCCGCGTCATGCGCCTGCACGGCCGCGATGGCTTCGCGTCCGGACCCCACCACGTCGACGTGCGCCGCAATCGCGCTAAGCGGCTCTCGAAGGATTTCGCGCGCGACGGGGTTGTCGTCCACAACAAGCACGCGAAGGTGTGCTAACTTTTCGGGAATAACCTTGCCGGTGCCTGTGGCTGAACCGACACCAAGCCAGACCGTAAAAGCGAACGTGCTGCCCACACCCGGTTCGCTCTCCAGCCAAATGCGCCCCCCCATCAGTTCCACCAACCGGCGGCAAATGGTCAGGCCCAAGCCCGTGCCCCCGTGCTTGCGGGTTGTTGACATGTCGGCCTGAGTAAACGGTTGGAAGAGCTTGGCAGCTTGCTCTTTTGTCATGCCGATGCCCGTGTCGCGCACCGCGAACTTGAGTTGGACCTTCTGGCCGGTGCGCTCGATCAATTGGATGTCGAGCCGGATTTCGCCGCGCTCGGTGAACTTGATCGCGTTGTTCACGAAGTTCGTTAGAATCTGACCTAGGCGAAACGGATCGCCCATCAGACACTCCGGAATGCCCGGCGCGACGTGAGCCAGGAATTCCAGCCCCTTCTCGTGCGCCTTCTGCGCGGTCAGCGTGGTGACGGAGCCGATGACTTCTTCCAGTCTGAAGTCAGTGGTTTCAATGTCGAGTTTCCCAGCCTCAATCTTGGAGAAGTCGAGTATGTCGTTGATAACGGCGAGCAGGGAAGTGCCGGCGTTATGAACCTTGCTGATGTAGTCACGTTGTTTGGGCGTGAGCTGGGTCTTGAGCGCAAGATGGGACAATCCAATGATCGCATTCATCGGCGTGCGAATCTCGTGGCTCATGTTCGCCAGGAACAACGATTTCATTTCGGTGGCTTCCTCCGCCTTCTGCATCGCCGCCTTGAGGGCCGCCTCAGCCCGTTTCTGGTCCGTGATGTCCGTGAACATCCCAAAGGACCCGCCGGCCGCCTCGTGCTCGTCGAGCATCGGACTCGCCGCGACGCGACAGGGCACCGGGGTCGAGTCCGGTCGGATCAACGAGACTTCGTACGCACTGGATTCACCTTTCGCCCGACGCGCGATGTTCTCTTTGAAGACGCGGGTGTTTTCCTCGTCGGTGAACTCGTAGATGAGACGACCAACAAGCTGATCGCGCGGTCGGCCGAGAATCTGGCACATAGCGTCATTCACTTCGATCAGCCGGCCCTGTGCGTCCACCCGGCAGAAGCCTTCGGTGCAGGTCTCGAGAATCCTACGGACTCTGCGCTCACTGGCCGCGAGGGCTTGTTCATGCCGTTTGCGCTCAGTGATATCGCGGATGATGGTGAGCTGGGCCGGCTCGCCCCGCAGAGCAATCCGAATCAAAGTGATTTCACAGGGGAATTCCAGGCCGTCCCGACGCTTGTGAACCCAATCGAAACGGAATGGCTTATCCATTTGCATGGCGGTTTTGATGCGATGGAGCGCCGCCTCGCTCGACAGTTCCCCATTGGGCTGGCGTTCCGGCGAAAGCACTCCCGGGCCACAATTGGCCAATTCCGCCATGCTCTCGAAACCGAACAAATTCAACGCCGCCTCATTGGCGTGGATGAAGCGGTGGTCGGCGGACAGGATCAGCAATCCGTCGCTCGAGCTGGTGAAGTACGCGTTGATGTGTTCCTCGGCTTCCTTGCGCTCGTCGCTCTCGAGCGCGAAGCGCAACGCGTTGGCCATTGTCTCCGCCGCTTTCTCGATCCAGCGGCTTTGGGATTCCGCTAACGGCTTGAACAGGCAAAGCTCCATGACCCCCACCACAGCGTCATTGGCCAGGAGAGGGATGGCTGCCACCTGGGAAGGCGCCACGGGCCCGAAGCCAAAATGCACCCGGACTTTCACCGCATCGGGTGCGGCGTAGATCGGGTGCCGGGACTCAGCGGCCTGGCCAACAACCCCGCAGCCAGGGGCAAAGGACTTGGGGTGCTTTGGGTTGTCCAGGTACGCGTGCGCGGCGAGGCGGCTGAAGGCGCCATCCGCGCTCCTGACAAACACGGCGCCGGCGGGCGCCCCCAGGAATTCGATTGCACCCGCCAAGCCTCTTTCGGCCACCTGGGTAGCGGTCAGATGTCCGCGCAGGGTGCTGTTGAGTGCGGAGAGGCTCGACTCGAGCGCGACCCGCTCTTGCGACTGACGCGTCAACCTGTCCAGTTCGCCCGCGTGCGCGGCCAGTTCCGCGGTTCGGTCCGTGACGGTGTGTTCGAGGTTTTGATTCAGCTCGGCCAACCGCTGCTC
>JAXDCU010000027.1:0-2942 GCA_034677645.1 Verrucomicrobiia bacterium | reverse complement strand
ATGGGCGATGATGGCGTTCACACATACCGCATTCCCGGTTTGGTCACAACCACCCAAGGGACGCTCATAGCCGTGTTCGATTTGCGGTGGGACAATGCTAACGATCTGCCGGCCAACGTCGATGTCGGTTGCATGCGCAGCACCGACAACGGCAACACTTGGCACTGGGCAACGAACACCAAGGCGATCCTCGACTATGACAAGAATATCGTGGGCTCGAGCGGCAATGGCGTTGGCGACCCCGCTGTGCTTGTCGACCGCCAGACCGGGACCATCTGGGTCGCGGCCTTATGGTCGTACGGCAACCGTGCCTATGTCGGCTCAGGAGCGGGTCTGGCGACAAATCAAACCGGTCAGTACGTCCTAACCCGCAGCGACGATGACGGCCTCTCCTGGTCCGAGCCGATCAACATAACGGCTCAGGCCAAAGTGAAGACTAGCTGGGGCGTCTGTTTCCAGGGACCTGGGCATGGCATCCAGCTCCGAGACGGCACGCTGCTGTTCCCCTCGCAACATACAGACCCAGGTGGCGTGAACGCCCGCGCCTTCTTCATCTACAGCACCAACCACGGCGCGAGCTGGCTCGCCAGCCCTGACGTCAATCCCACTGTTCCCCCCCAGCTCAACGAAAACCAAATGGTCCAGCTCAATTCCGGCAAGATAATGGTCTCATCGCGCGCGCCCAGCGGCGGCGGCGGCAGGCGCGTCTGGTCCACCTACACGCCTGGCACTACTCTCGGCAATGGCACTTGGTCAGCCCCCGCTTATCTCCTTGCGGACCCAGTTTGCCAGGCCAGTTTCATCAGACACAGCTCCAAGCTCGATGGCGCGCCGCGTGACAGGTTGCTCTTCGCAAACCCAGCGTCCAGCAGCTCGCGAATCAACATGACCGTTCGCATGTCCGAAGACGAAGGAAACACCTGGACGGTCTCGCGGCTCATTGACAACCGGCCCGCCGCTTATTCGGACCTTGCCATTCTTGCCGATGGCACCGTCGGCCTCTTGTACGAAACTGGCAACAGCAGCGCTTACGAAACCCTCACATTCGTCCGGTTTCACATCGACTGGCTCACACAAGCCGACCTCGATACCGACGGCGACGGCATGAGCAACTACTACGAGGACATTAACGGCTTGGACAAAAGCGCGAATGACGCCGATGTCGACAAAGACGGCGATCGCGTCAGTAACCTGGCTGAATTCCAAGCCCGCACAATGGCCAACGACCCTCAATCGGTTTTCATGATTCAGTCCGCGTCGGTCACGACCGAGGGGCTGCGGCTTGTCTGGACAACCGTTCCAGGCGAGTTCTACACGGTCGAAAGCGCGTCCGACTCTTCAGGAGCGTGGGACCCCGAAACTGGCGCGTGGAATCTATTGGCTGTCGGCCCCTGGCTCTCTTATGCGGTGCAAGTCTCGGAACTCACGCGCCGGTTTTATCGAGTGTCCACGCCGACCCGCCAGTGACCCTACTCTCCAAGCGCGCCTGGGGCAATCCTCTCTCCCCATGAACCTTGCTTTACCGCGTAAACGCGGGACTCTGGCGGGCGGCCGCTCTGCATGGTCCGCGGCGTTGTCCGGTTCGCGACCGGTCAGAGTTCCGCCTTCAGGCGGCTTCGTTGTGGACCAGACCGGAAGGTTCATGGGCCCAATGCGTTCTAAAAAAGAAACTCCGCTTTCCATGAACCACGGCCGTTCCCGGCAGGACTTTGCGGGGAACAGAGCCGAGGTAGCTGGCTGTCGCTGGCTTGTCTTGTCAAAATACAAGAAGAAAAGCCGTGCCCGGCGCCGGCGCGTCGGGCTCAAATTGCCCCGAACAGTACGAACAGTAGGGTATTATAACGTCGCTATTCTGTTTTTATGAAGACGCAATTATGTATCGCTGCGGTTATGCTGGCTGGTGCTTCCTTCACCACGCAGGCGGCCACAATCGACAACGTCTGGTCCGGTGCGGGGGGAGATAAGGCCAACCTGGCCGCATTCGCTTTCAGGGCGGACGCTGGCACGTTCCCTGACAGCGTAATGCCTGCGGGCTCCCTCACATCAGTTTTCCAGATCGACGCCCTAACGCTGATAAGACCGAACGACACAACAACTCCGTCCATCGGCGCGGGTGCGTACCAGATCACTTCGGCTGACGCGCCAGTTTACGTTGACGTGTATTCAGGCTATGATTCTGGAACGTTCAGCGGATACCTCGGTTCGTCGTCAGGTGTCACCTGGAGCAGCACGATCGCCGACCAGCCTTACACGTTCGCGTTCTCCGGTGTCCAGCTACAGTCAGATCAGAAGTATTGGTTCGTGTTTTCGGAAGACGCAAGCGATGGCGAGGTATCGAATTTCCGGATGAAAGTCAACACGTCCGGCAATGACGCCACCGCCGGCCCAGGCAGGGGTTACATGGTCGGCGACTTGGCGCAAGTGATTAAGCAGAATGGCGCTGCCGACGACTGGGGCATGGCTTACACGGTGAGTTTCACGGCTATTCCTGAGCCGACCACTATCGCTCTGCTCGCGATTGGCGCGGCTCTGCTTATCAGCAGAAAGCGAATCTGAGCCGCGGCCGCGGTCGTTGGTTTGAAAGCGCCCGCGCCTTGACCGCATGGGCGACCCAGGTGAAGCCGTTGTCTTGCCGTTGACTGACCAAGCCTGCTGAGCTTCACCGATACATATCCCGGATCGGAAAAGAACTGATCTGGGTCGTTTGCAGGCCGTATGACGAAGGGTGCGCGCAGTAGGCCAACAGGACGCGGTCGTCCGCGAATGTCACGGCTGTGTAGCAGTAACCGTGGTCAGGCTTGTCTTCGATCAGTTTTGCGTTTCCCCACCTGCGCCCTCCATCGCGGCTAATCGCGGCGGCCAGTGGCGTGCGGACAGGCGGTTGCGCACGCCGTCGCTGTTCGGGCTGATTGCAGTGGTCGTTCCAGACAACAAGCAGATCG
>JAXDCU010000026.1:0-9534 GCA_034677645.1 Verrucomicrobiia bacterium | reverse complement strand
TTAGCTTTGCTAACTCGGCGGTCCCGACAGACGCGCCAATCAACCGAGACATGGCGAACTTTGTTTTGACTTCAGTGGCGCAGTCCATGGAACATCAGTTCATTCGAACGGGATTTGACGCAGAGCGGCGTTTTGATCTAATGAATGCAATGTTCCGTTTCCTGCTGGCGGCCACGCTGTGGAGCGCACCCGGCATGTTGGCCGACACCACTAACCCGCCGGTGATTCTCCGACAACCGCGGAGCGTGGCGGTGCGGGCCGGCGAATATGCGGCGTTGGAAGTGTTGGCCGAGGGCAGCGCCCCGCTCAGCTACAAGTGGATTAAAGACGACACCAACACCGTCTCCACCGGCACCCCACTACTTCAGTACAGATCGGCCTGGACCAACTATAGCGGGGCCTATTTGGCCATCGTGACTAACTCCGCCGGCGCGGTCACAAGCGCCGTTGCGAGGATCGACGTCCGGCCCTTCACGCCGCGCGAGCTGCGCGTGTCCGGCTTTCGGACTCCGTCAGCAGACCAAGTTGTGCTGCCGATCGAACTTGTTGCCCAGGGCGACGAAGACCGAGTGTCTGGCTCACTTCTATTCTCGACCAACGTCCTGAAGAACCCGCGCGTGGCAACCGGGACCGGCGCGACGAACGCCGCTCTCGTCGTCGAGTCCAGCGCGGTTGACGCTGGCGTCCTTGGTCTGCAGTGCGCATGGCCCACGGGCACCCGCGCTCCCACTGGCCTGCTCTCACTTGCCGAGATCACCTTCGACCTGGCGCCCGGGGCGTTCGCACCCAACGCCGGCCTGGCGTGGACAAACCTGCCAGTTGCGTTGGAGGCCGCGGGCAGCGGCACTAATCTGCTGCTCGAACCGGTCATAGTCCCCGCTCTCGTTGTGCCCGACGGTCCACCAACATTGGACTTACAGAGCGGATTGTTCGTGCACACGTTGACCTTGATGAATCACGGCGGCGACCTCAATGGCGTACTCATTTTGGTCAAGGGGCTGACAAACGACACTCTCGGCAAGCCCGTCACTGTCCGAAACTCGAGCTTCAATGACGAAGGCGTCCCGGGGCTTGAATACGGACCAGTGCTCGCTGGGGCGACGGCGGATTTGAAGATTGAGTACTATGTTGCCGACCGGCGCAGCGTGCCTTCCCCCGCGTTCGAGATTCGGGCGGGCCAGCCCTCTTATCCTTACCAAGGCGATATCTTCCCCCCTCTTGACCGCGTTTCATACACCAACGGCGTGTTCCTTGTCGAATGGCAAACTGCCGCAAAGTACTTGTACTATGTTCAGTATCGGTCGGATTTGGTGAGCACAAACGCCGGATGGAAGACCTCATTGCCCGCCGTGGTCGGCAATGGGAAACGCGTCCAATGGATTGACCGGGGTCCGCCACGGACCGAATCGGCCCCGACCGGCCAGAGCAATCGGTTTTACCGCGTGTTCTTGAACTACTAGACAGTACCAATCAATCACCGTTGGCATATAGCCGCTGCGCCGCATTGAACATGAAAACCTTTTCGCGCTCCACATTCACAAGTCTGGCCATGATCGCCGCCACCAGCGTCGCCGTCACAAGCCGCGCCCAAGACCCTGAGCTGTCGATCGACCTCAATCGCGTTTCCGTAGCGGCGCGTTTTGGTTTCAACATTTCAGCCAGCTTGCTCAACCAAGCTGTGACTCCAAACTCTCCGCCGGATTACACCGACGGTTTTGTGCTGACTGACATCAGCGGCAACGCCATCGGCAAGACCTGGAACTGGGGTTACCAAACCGCTGACCAGGTAGCCGACGCACTCCCCGGCGGCAGCATTGATTTCCACTACGTCGCCGCTTCACCGCGAGACGGAACCGTTGAGGACATGGAAGCGGACTTGGCGGCGGGATTCGAGGTCTCGTACGGACGCCAGCTCGGCCTGATAGGCATAGGCCAAGACCGAAGCATGGTCTGGGGCGTGGAAGTCTCATTCGGGAGCCTCGACGTGAATCTCGAGTCCAAGAACACGTGCACTGGCACGGCAACGCGGGTCACACATCACTACGCCCTTGACGGAGTGGTACCTCCAGTCGCGCCTTACAGTGGCAGCTACGAAGGCCCGGGGCCGCTCCTGTCATCCAACTTCAGCTCCTCCTCCACGAGCGTGCTGGCGGCCACCTCGACCCAGACAAGCCGGCTGGACGCTTTGCTTCTCGGTTTCAAGTTGGGCCCGTTCCTCGAAGCGCCTGTCTACAAACGCCTCTCACTCCAGGCAAGCGCCGGCCTGGCGGTCATGAACGCGATGACTGAACTGACTTGCCGCGAAAGTCTTGTCCTGGCAGGACTCGACGAAGCGCTAGCACAAGACCTCAAGTACGAACACGACGAGTGGGTGTTCGGCTTCTACGGCAGCTTGCTGCTGGGCTATGAAATCAACGATGCCCTCACTCTCTTCATCGGCGGACAATACCAGGTGCTCGACGATGTCACAGTGTCAGGCGCCGGCAGGGAATCCACCTTGAGCCTGGGCGAGGATTTCGAAGTGATGGCCGGTATCCGCGCCACATTCTAGCGGAAGTTCCAAACCGGCACCGAAGGTTCAGACCACTCTCCCCGAGAGCGAGACGAACTCGGGTGCGCCTCACCGCGTCTAGGCAATCGCGTCGCCTCAGGTGGATTACCGCCAGCCTACTGAAGGCCGGCGAGGCATTCCTTGACAGCCTCGAAATTGGGCAAGTCCTTGGGTGTTGGTGTCTGCTCGCTGTACCGGACGACTCCCTCGCGGTCGACCACAAATGCGGCACGGCCCGCTACCGAACCCAGGCCGAGCAGATCATCGAGCAGAACGCCGTAATCCCGGGCCGTCTTCTTGTTCAAATCGCTCGCCAGGCGGACTTTGATATTCTCTTTCTTTGCCCAGGCTTCCTGAGCGAATGGACTATCCACGCTTATGCCTATCACGTCGGCGCTGAGGTTGGCGAAGCTGTTGAGGCCGGCGGAGATGTCGCACATTTCCTGGGTGCATACCCCCGTGAAAGCGAGTGGGAAGAAGAGCAAGACGGTGTTTTTCCGACCAAGGTTGTTGGCGAGGGAGACGTCCACGATGCCGGTGTTGGTCTTCGACTTGAGAACGAAGTTGGGCGCTTTGACTCCTACTGATACTGGCATGGCTTTGATGTGTTGGTGTGTTGGTGCGTACGTTGTTGTTTGTTTGATCCTGACGCCTTTACATCAGTAGACTCAACAACTTCAGCTGTCAAACCCGCAAGGTACGTTTGCGGCGTTTCTCAATTAACTTGTCCGGAGCTGGAAATGGATTTCTTGGCGGGGGTGGGGTCCATCTGTTCGAGCCAAGCCTCATCAGGCCCGCCGCAGAATTGACTCCAGTTCCGTGCGGACGTTAGAGCGCCCAATGCCGCGCATACCGCCATCACGGAAAAGCAGGCGAACCACCTTTATCCACTCATCCGATGTCTCCTTGGTTGTGCCATATCATTCCGGTTGTCGGAAAGCGGAGCTGACGGTTATAATCCGACTACAGGGCAGGTTGAATTCTTTCGCCAAATTACACACCTTTTCTGGTTTCCCGCTTTGATGGAATCTGGTAGCGTCAGTGCCTGAGCTGCTCGACATGCCTGATCAGGAGGACAATCAAGCGGCGCCAATGCGTCGGCGGCCAAGCCAAGCGTGCCGGGCTGGGCTTGCAACGCTCCTTGCCGGCGCATTGTGTTGCACCCTCAGTCTCCCAACTCAAGCTCTGGAAACATATGCGGCTGGCGACTACGTCGTGGCCGTATGGCAAGCAATCGATGGTCTACTCCCAGACGGTGGGTTGAACGAGACCAGCGTCTCGCCGCCACTGGCAGCGCTGACCCCGTGGTATGGCACGCCGTGGGTCTACCTGCTTGGGGGGCTGCTTGTGGCGGCCCTGGTTGTGGGAATCTACGAGGCGCGATTGCATCGCCTCCGCCGCGCCCGGGCGTTGCAGGCTGACTTCTCCCGTCGGCTAATCGACTCTCAGGAAACCGAGCGCAAACGCATGGCCAAAGAACTCCACGACGGACTGGGACAGAACTTGATTCTGATTAAGAACCGCGCCGAACTGGGACTCAAGCACCTGAATACCGCGGGTTTGCCTGCCGAGCAGTTGATAGAGATATCAAAACTCGCTTCCACCTCAATCGAAGACGTGCGCGCCACGGCGCGTGCGCTGCACCCGCCCGAACTGGAGCGATTGGGGCTTGCCAATGCTCTCGACGCAATGGCACAGCGAGCCGCGCGGACGACGCCCACCGTCTTTCACACCGACATCGAGGACGTTAACCACTTGTTCAAGCCTGACGTGCAGACCAACCTCTACCGGATTCTGCAGGAGGGAGTGAGCAACGTGCTGAAGCACGCGCAGGCGAGGGAAGTCATACTTGAGATCAAACGCGAGAACGATTTCCTGCGCGCCACGCTGCTTGACGATGGCTGCGGCTTCGATCTTGCATCACTCACGGTAAATACTAGAGAAGGCTTGGGCCTGCAAAGCATCGCTGAAAGAGCCAGTCTAATGGGCGGAAATCTCAGCATTCAGTCCGCTCCCGGCCGGGGTACACGGATAGACGTGACAGTACCTCTGGAGGTCTCTGTCCATGGATAATCACATCGCGGTCTTCATAGTCGACGACCACCCCATTTTCCGCCAGGGCCTGAGACAAGTGATTGAGAGTGACCCGCGTCTTCGCATGGTTGGCGAAGCCAGCGATGGAGTGTCCGCCCTCGAACGGATTCGATCCTTGCAGCCCGACGTGGCAGTGGTCGATATCGAGCTGCCGCGACTGCACGGCTTGGACTTGGCCCGGAAACTTCTCTCAATGCGCCAGCCAGTGCCGGTCCTGATTCTGAGCATGCACAAGGACGAGCGGATGGTAAATGCCGCTCTCGACGCGGGCGTGAAAGGCTATCTCATCAAGGAGAACGCCGCTACAGAAGTTGTCAGCGCTATCAAGGCTGTGGCTTCGGGCGAAACCTACATATGCCCATCAGTGTCCAGTTACCTATTGCGACGTCGTGGGCGAGCTGACGACTTGAGATCGCAAAAACCCGGCCTCGATCAACTCACTCACATGGAACGGCGCGTCCTCAAATTGATCGCCGAAAACAAGACCAGCCGCCAGATCGGCCAGCAGTTGTTCGTCAGCATCCGCACCGTGGAAACGCATCGGACCAACATCTGCGCAAAACTCAACCTGCACGGCAGCCATCCCCTGCTCCAGTTCGCTCTGGACCATAAGTCGGATTTGTAGGACCGACTTCGTCTTCGGAATTCCCTTTGTCGGGTCCGTGCTTCCACGGAATCCAATCCCGAATGTCCACGGACCGCGGAATACCTCAATCCACGGATTGCCATTTGGCGAGTTCGCTATTGAAAGTTGACCTGAAAGTCGATTCAGGCTTGTGAAACTTCTGCTGGTGGAAGACAGCGTGAAAGTGAGAGAGCTCACCAAGAGCCTGTTTGATGGGATAGAGATCGAGTTCGTCGACTGCGCGGATGGGAATGAGGCTCTGGCCGCCTACCGCGAGCACCAGCCAGACTGGGTTTTGATGGACATTCAAATGCCGGGGATGGACGGCCTCACGGCCACCCGACACATAACGACGGCCTTCCCAAAAGCGCGTGTCCTGATCGTCACCCAGTTCGACGGACAGCACCTGCGCTCAGCAGCAAGCCAGGCCGGCGCCCGCGGGTATGTGCTCAAGGAACACTTGTACCAAGTGCGAGACATTCTCGAGGCGGAAACCAGACATGAGGCTTCTCAGATCAGGCAAGGCTAGAACTGGAATGAACTCCGTGTGCCATAACCCACGTTTCCTGCTTCGAAGCGTCATCGTAATTCCCACGGTTGCGCGTCTGCTGGCTGGCTGCCTTCTTTGCTGGACAATGGCGGCGCAAGTTCCAGGCATAATCAGCCACCAAGGCAAACTGATGGTTCAAGGCGCGGATTTCACCGGCACGGCCATGTTCAAGTTCGCCTTTGTCAACGCCATTGGCGACACAACTTGGTGGAGCCATAACGGCACCAGTGTTGGCGGCGCGGAGCCAACTGGCCCTGCCATTCAACTCCCCGTCAATAATGGCCTCTTCTCGATCAACCTGGGCGATACATCGATACCCAACATGACACGGCCAATCACACCAGACGTTTTTGCCAATGAATCGGTCTGGTTGCGCGTCTGGGTGGATGATGGCTTCAACGGTAGCCAGCGTCTAAGTCCCGACAGGCGGATCACATCGGCCGCTTACGCCATGGTCGCCGGTAGTGTTGTGATACCCGGCATGGTGCTCGCCTCAAACGACGCCCAAGACCCAACCCTCTTGGCCAGTGGATTTCAGGTGATGATGACAGTGCCCGCGCCTCCCTGGAGAGACGGCTCATCGGTTGATGCCCCGTCGGCGCGAGTCGGACACTCGGCCATCTGGGACGGCCAGCGAATGATAATATGGGGAGGCTCGCTGGGTAACGGCTCCTACTTGGCTTCCGGCGCCATGTATCGAGCAGAGTCGGATTCCTGGACGCCGATAAACACAGTCGATGCTCCCTCGGCCCGGAGCGGCCAAACGGCAGTATGGACCGGCACCGAAATGCTCGTGTGGGGCGGCGTCGGAGCTAGCGGACCTCTCAACACGGGCGCCACATTCGTCCCAGGCACTCAGAAGTGGAAGCCGATCACAACAACCGGCGCCCCGGCTGAACGCAGAAACCACAACGCCGTCTGGACTGGGAGCCGAATGCTCGTGTGGGGCGGACGAAACAATGCTGGTCTGTTGAACGACGGCGCGCTTTACAACCCGATCTCAGACAACTGGACGCCCATTGCCTTGCCAAACCCGCCCGAAGCACGAATGGGGGCGGTGGCGGTCTGGGCCGATGGCATCTTGTTGGTGTGGGGTGGAACTGGCGAACTTGGCGAACTCGGCTCTGGCAGCCGATTGATTTTCTCAGGCGACACGCCAACTCAGTGGCTCCCCATGTCTCCAACATCGGCACCATCGCCTCGCGCTGGCCATACAGCGGTCTGGACAAGCAGCATGTTTATCGTCTGGGGCGGCCAAAGGGGAGGCACAGCCTTGGGCGACGGTGCGGTCTATTCTCCGCAATTGGACGCTTGGGGCGCCATTGCCCTGACCGACGCGCCAATCCCGCGCACCGATCACGTGGCGGTTTGGACAGGGCTTGAAATGGTCATCGCCACGGGGGCTGACGCCTCTGGTGACATGTCGTCTGGCGCGACCTACGACCCGATCAAGAATCAATGGCGCGCCCTGAGCACTTCGGGCGGCCCGGTCGCGCGCAGCCAGACCTCCGCTGTGTGGAACGGAATCGAGATCATGGTCTTCGGCGGCATGTCCGGCGGACAGCGGATTGCGGCGCTGCAGCGCCTGGTCCCGCAGCCCAATTGGTATCTATATCGCAAGCTATGAAGAGGCTCCTCTTGTTTCTTAGCCGACCGCGCGTCCGGTCCGTTTTGGACCTGCACGAACACGATCCGCAACGCAGTCCACCTTGCTTATGGGGCCGGGCGGTCATCAGACTTGCCCTCTGCGCGGCTCTCGCGTGTGGACTCACGGCCCGCGCCCAATGGCTGACCGAGTCGTTTGGACTCAAGTCCGGATGGAACGCGGTCTATCTCCACATCGATGCTTCCCACGACACGCTGGAACACCTCGTGGGCGACGACATCAACAACCCAATCATCGAGGTATGGGCCTGGGTGCCCAACCCAACGACCATGCAGTTCATCGAAACTCCGCAAGAGCCGGCCGATACCAGCAGCCAGTGGCTGAGTTGGATTCGAAATTCGACCGACTCCCAAACGCTTGAGCGTCTCGATGGCAATGCGGCCTACCTGGTCCGTGTGTCATCCAGCGTTCCTACCTACACTTGGACATTGAAGGGACAACCCATGGCGCCTTCTTACAAATGGACAACCACCGGCCTCAATTTTCTCGGCTTTCCCACCGTGCCATCTGGTCCGCCTAATTTCGAGGATTTCCTGGCCCAAGCGCCTGACTTGCAACAGAACGCCGAGATTTACCAGTATGTCGGCGGCGATTTGGGGTCGGAAAACCCAAAGCGCGTCTATGCGCTGCGCGCCACGCCGGTGACCCGCGGGAACGGTTACTGGATTCGCGCGGGCACGGTCTATAACAGATACTTTGCCCCTTTCGAAGTGATAGTGTCAGGAGCCTCGGGCATCAATTTCGGCGACCACATCAGCACGGCTAACTTCCGCCTGCGCAATCTCACCGCAAACGAGCTCACCGTGACGCTCAAGTTGATTGAGTCCGAGACACCACCCGCCGGACAAACCGCTATCGTTGATGCGCCGCCTTTGCTGATTCGCGGCGCGCTCAATCCAACCAATCTGACTTACGGCTACACCGGTCTGCCGACCAATAGGCCGCGCACTTGGACGCTCGCGCCGAAAGGAACTGAAGGGGCGGAGGTAGAAATTGTTCTGGGGCTGGATCGATCGTCCATGACTACGGCGGTCGGCGATTTGCTTGCTGGAGTATTGCGCTTTACTGACTCATTAGCCTTCGCACAGGTGAATGTGGGCGTCTCCGCGAAGGTTGGCTCGCGGTCGGGATTGTGGGTTGGCAATGCAACCGTAGCGGAGGTGGGCCAATATCTCAAGCTCTACGAGCGGGATGGTTCAGACAATCCCACCATGGACACCAACGGACAGTATATTGTCAACGGCATCAACACGGAGATTGCGGCGGTCGAGCATCCATATTCGCTGCGGCTCATCGTTCACAACCCCGAGTCCGGAGAGGCGGTCCTGCTGCAGCGTGTATATGTGGGAATGGACGCGGACACGAACATGGTGGTGGCCAACCAACAATCAGCGCTCAACCAGGCCATGCTTGGCCAGGCGCGCCGGATCAGCGCCACGCATTTGCCATGGTCAACCGCAAACACGGGCTGGACCTTTGACAGCCGATTTGGATCGTCCACCAATCTCACCACCGCCGTCACCCTCAACTTCGATGACCAGGCTTCGAATCCCTTCCTGCACACATACCACCCAGACCACGACAACCTCGACGCGAAATTCAAGAACGCTCTGGCCCAGGGCTCGGAATCCTACACCGTCCAGCGAGAAATCAATTTCATAGTAACGCCGCCTGGTGATGATTTCACCAGTCTCACGGGCGCCGGCGACTCAATCACCGGCGACTATGCGGAGACCATTCGAGTATCAGGTTTGGCCCGCTCAGGCGGCACATACGACACGCGCACTTTTGAGGTCCGTGGCGGTTTCATTCTCCGCCGCATAGCGGAAACTCCAACTCTGACCCGCGTCCAATGATGAAACCGTCCATAGCCCGAACCAATTCTGAAAACAATACGCAGTATATGAAAATGACATCAACCTCCCCGACGGCGCTGGCGCTACGCGTTACACTCGTGTGTTTGTGCGTCTTGTTCGCCGCATCTAGTACGACACGCGCGGCAGACACCGACCCGCCTCAACGCATGACATTTCAGGGATTCCTGACCG
>JAXDCU010000025.1:0-4148 GCA_034677645.1 Verrucomicrobiia bacterium | reverse complement strand
CGGCCCCCCTTGGCGAGGCGCCGATTGCCGGCAACCATGGCCAAAGCCCAGCGCAAACGATCTGGTGACAAGCCTCGGTGGTCTGAGGCGGAGCCGCGTTAACACTTGTCCCAACGCCGCAGTACTTCGAGAGTCTTCTCAACGCTCACCAGCGGCGTGTACGCGTCGCTCTCGTACTCGACGATGTACCACTCGGTGCGGCCGATGGTCTCGCAAAGTCCGAAAATCTCCGGCCATGGCAGCTCGTCGTCGCCAATCAGCGCGTTCGGTTTGGCCTTTGAGAAGGGCTTGATGTGGACCGTGGAAGCCCGGCCCGGGTACTTCTTGAGGTACACGGTGGCGTCGCCGCCCCCATGCATCGCGTTGCCAGTGTCGAACTGCATCACGACCTCGCGTTTCGTCCGTCCAAAGAAAGTGTCCCATGGCAATTCGCCATCCAGTTGCTTGAATTCGATCGTGTGGTTGTGGTAGCCGACGCGCATTCCGTGCGGTCTGACCTTGTCGGCGAGTTCGTTAAAGAGATCGGCGGTTTCCCGCCAGGCCTGGCGGCTCTTGGTGTTCTTCTCCGGCAAACCAGGCACAATCAGGAACTTGTTGCCGATGACCTGATTGAACTCGATCGTCTTGGCCAGGTTGTCGCCGGTGAGCGTGTCCAGGCCTGTATGCGTTCCGCAACACTTGAGGCCAGTGTCATCGAGAAGCTTTCGGAGCGTCTTGGCGTCGTGCCCGTAGTATCCGGCGAACTCGACTCCTTTGTAGCCCATCTTCGCAACGGCGGTGACAGTGCCAACCGTGTCCTTCTGGCAGAGTTCGCGCACCGAGTAAAGCTGAAGTCCGATCGGAATGCGTTTGCCGCCGTATCTGGCGCGTTGGACCGGGTCAGTCTGGGCAGCCAGGAGGCTGGCCGGCGCGCCTACGGCGCACGTCGCTAGCGCCGCTGTCGAGGTCAGTTTTAGGAAATCCCGCTGAGATAATCTCGTGTCGTTCATGGGTGGCTTGATAAGCCATGCGGCCAATTCCGTCAAACGCGAACTGGCTTACTTAATTGCCTTGACGCTAACAGCGCCTTCAGCATGCTCGTTTCATGAGGATTCCGCTGTCTTCCCTTATCTTCGTCATGGTGTTGACCCATGCCAGTTTGGTGCGGGCGGATGAAACGCCGCCGGCAGCCTTTGACACGCGTCCCGGCAAGTTCGGCCCGCACCGTACCGATCCTGCGCAAGGCGTTGCCAAACACGCGTACTCGCCGTTCGACAAGTTGGATGCGCCGCCACCGTACCAGCCGGCACCGGGCCGGGACTACCGGGAAGGGGAGCTGGTCATCAAGTTCGCGCCACATGTGGTCGTGCGCGCTAACGCCAAGGTGGGGCTCGCTGGACAGGTCAGCGGAGTGGCACTGACAGACCAGGACACGCTCAATCGCGCCCTGGCCGCGCAGGGTGTTCTTGGCCTGGAAAGAGTTTTCCCCAACGCCACGCCGCCGGCGCCAAAGCTGGCGAACGCAGGCGATCCAACCGAGTCGGACCTCACGTGCTGGTATCGCGCCCGAACCACGGTCAACACGAAGACCGCTGTCGAGTCGCTCTCGTCGGAGCCTGGGATTGCGATTGTGGAGCCAGATTATCTTCGCAAACTGGCTGAAAACCGGCCCACTTCGTCCGTCACGCCGATCGATGGAAATGGTTATCCGTCCGCCGCGGACGGGCGCGATGGGATCGGTCTGATGGGTGGCGGACCTGGAGGCAGCATTCCGGGCGTCGACTCGGACCCGTTGTTCGTCCAGGAATGGCATTTGGTTGCGGCCAGAGTGCCTGAAGCATGGGCCTACCTTGAAAGTCAGTCACTGCCGCCTGGCGGCGACCGCGACATAGTTATGGCTGTGATCGACACCGGCGTTGATTACACCCACCCGGACCTTGCGGCGAACATCTGGACCAACAGTCGCGAGACTCCGGGCGACGGAATCGACAACGATGGGAACGGTTTCGTGGACGACGAGCACGGGTGCAGCACGGTGAGCGCCACCGGGAGCCACACCGGCAATCCGATGGACGATCACGGACACGGAACACACGTTGCCGGCATCATTGCCGCGCAGGGTATAAACCACGAAGGCGGTGTGGGCGTGGCCTACAACGTGCAGATCATGGCGATCAAGGCCGCGCAGTACTCCGGGGTGCTGGCGGCATCGGACATCGCCGAGGCCATTCAGTACGCCGTCCAGCAAGGCGCGGACATCATCAACATGTCGTTTGGCGGGTATGCCAAGTCACAAGTCGAAGAAGACGCGCTGGCAGTGGCTTTCGGCCAGTGCGTGCTCGTGGCGGCCGCGGGGAATGACGGTGTTGCGAACGAACCGCCCATGATTCCCGCCAAGCCCATGTACCCCGCCGCCTACAATTGGGTCCTCGGCGTGATGGCGCGTGCCCGGAATCCCGATGCCAAGGGCAATTACCTGGCCGGCTTCTCCAACTTCGACGGCGTTGCCAACACGACCGTCGAGTATGAGCTGATGGCGCCAGGCGTGGATGTGTGGAGCACGCTGCCAAGCGGACAATACGCCGCCTGGGACGGCACGTCGATGGCAGCCCCGGTTGTCTCCGGCCTCGCGGCGCTCGCCCGCACGCGGTGGGCCGACAAGGACCTCTACCCGTCACGCTTCATCATGGGACAGATCGCCACCACCGGCCCCAGCCTGCAGGGCCGCACGAATGACAAGGGAGAACCCGTGGCGTTCTATCACGCGGCGGATGCACTGGCCGCGCTGACAACCGTGCCCAAACCGCAGTTGTCTTATCTGCAACACTGGCTGTTCGACACAACGGAGCAGGCGGCCAACAACGACAATGACGGCATTGTGGACGCCGGCGAAACCGTCGATCTCGCTATCGTCATCCGCAACCACTGGGGCAAAGCCGACCAAGTCTCGGTCAAGCTTGACGCCTGGGCTCAAGGTGCGGTTCAAGCCGATCCGTATGTGGAATGGATCACCGACACTGTCGATTATGGGGCCATCGGTTCATTTAGTTGGGATGACAACGGCCTGATCTACGACGCGCAACAGACGATCACCGGCGTACGCTATCCGTTTCGCTTCACTGTTTCGCCCGACTGCCCGAATGACCACGTGATCTCGCTGCGCCTGACCATGTCCTGTCGGAATGGTCTGGACCCGGCGGACAGCACCGTCTACACGGCCCAATCAAACTTCCAACTCATGGTCCAACGCGGGCGCGAACTGCCACGAATCATCTCGCAGGACATGACTTTGACGAAGGATGATTTCTGGTTGGTGCCCAACCAGGTCTTGATTGAGAGTGGCGCGACAGTGAGGGTAACTGAAGGCACGCAAATCCAGTTTTGGAGCGCGGACTCTAGCAGTCCGTACACCGGTGGAGCCCGGGCACTTTGCCAGGTTGAGGGTCGCCTTTTCGTTCAAGGCACAGCCTCGGATCCCGTGGAGATGTTTAGCAGTTCGTTGTACCCGAGTTACCCTGTCCAGATCAAACTGGCTGGACAGGGCATTGCGGAGGTGCGTTACGCGCGCGTGCGCAACCCGTGGTTAGGTTCCGACCCGGCTACCGGGAGCGGTGCTCCCCTGCGCCTCATAGACCATTGCTACTTTGAACAATGCAGCCCGTGGATGTCTTGGGGTCCAAACGGCGGCATTTCGCAGCCTATATTAAACGCGCTACTGACCTCTTCCTCGCAGCTTCACCACTTTGGCTACACTTGGGCGCCAGCGGATGTGGGGATTCAACGATTCAATCAAAACCTCCCCATCTTCCAGACTCTCGTTGACTCCTGCGATGGCTGGTTCCAACCGCCGGTAGCCCAAGGGAACGTTTACCTCAAGAACTATCGCGAAACCGGCCCTGACCAGGCAATTGAATCTTGGGTCGTAAACACGGGTTACGCATTGTCGATAAGCAATTCGGCTCGTGCGACATTTCCGACAGTGCGGGATGGGAAGACTTATTTTGTCGTGAGCGGAATTACTACCTTCAACGGCGCCGAGGCCTTCGCCCAACAGTTGGGTGGACACTTGGCCGCCATCACTGATGCCGACGAGAATCTGTTCGTGAGCACCAATTTCGCTAATCTGTGGAGCCGCCTTCCCCAAACCTATCCGAATCTAAACCCGAATT
>JAXDCU010000024.1:0-13742 GCA_034677645.1 Verrucomicrobiia bacterium | reverse complement strand
GCGCCACTCGGCCCAGACCCTCGGGGTACTGGAACGACAGAAAGTCATTCGGTTGGTCGTGAAACAAATTGTCGTGCATGCGGACACGTTGACGATACACCATTGCCTGCCGGTTCCGGGAGCGTCGAGAGGGCCGTCGGACGGAAGTTATGCTCTGTGTACGAGGGGTGCTCAGTCCGATGCTGGCCAATGTCTATTTGCACTGGTTCGATCACCTCTTTGAGCGAGGGGACGGGCCGGCGCAATGGGCCAACGCGAAGCTGGTCCGGTACGCGGACGACTTCGTCATTATGGCCCGGTACATCAGTCCGCGGCTGCGGGATTGGATCGAGGGCAAACTGGAAGGCTGGCTGGACCTGCAAATCAACCGGGAGAAAACCCGGATCGTGGATTTGAAGCAATCGGGCCAAAGCCTGGATTTTCTGGGTTATACCTTTCGGTATGACCGCGACCAATACGGACGGCCTCAGCGTTACTGGAACCTGGAACCGTCGCGCAAAACGATGGAACGGGAACGAGAAGCGTTGCGAGGGCACATCAACCCGCATCAGAGTCATACGCCCCTGCCGGAGTTGATTGGACGGGTGAACCGTCACCTACGGGGTTGGTCCAACTACTTCCAGTTGGGTTACCCGCGGAAGACATTTCGTCAGCTCAATCACTTCGTGCGGTATCGGTTGGGGCGGCATCTGCAACGTCGCAGTCAACGGGGCTGGCGAGCCCGCCAAGGCGTCAGCCTGTATGCTCACCTGGACCATCTGGGACTGGTTGCCTTGTGAAAGCTTTATGGAAGAGACGACTCTGGCGAGAGCCGGATGGGGGAAATCTCCATGTCCGGTTCGACGAGGGAGAGGGAAGCGGCGGTCATTGGTCCTCGGACCTGTCATTCCGTGCTTTCCTCTCTACTCTACTGGTCGAGAAAGAAGCCAGGAATGAACCACGGATGACACGGATCACACGGACAAGGGGAGAACGGCAAAGCGCTGTCCCTTGTTTCTCTGGCGGTCCGCTCTGAACTCGCTCTGCTCATCGGTGGTGCCTCGGCCCAACGTGTCTCCCACTCAGCCGCAGGTAGGTCAAGAGTTGAGCCTCGTAGATGGGCTGTAGGGCTTCCGCAGCATTCAACTCCACGATCAGGCTCTCCTCGACGAGCACATCGATCCGGTAGCCGCAGTCCAGATGTACCCCTTTCTACTCGACCGGCAGAGGGTGCTGGGTTTTGTGCCGAAGGCCGGCCAACCCGAGTTCGTGGGCCAGACAGCATTCGTACGTGGAGAAAAGCCTTCGATCAAAGGGTGTCGAGACGTTCGCACGTCGAAGGCGGAACGTTACGCCTTACCCGACCGCGGTTCCGGCGGTTCACACTGGAAGCTTGACCAGGTGTAGCGTATAAGCTACATTCCAAAGCGGTGGACATCAAGGCCAAGTCCGTCCTGGTCTATCGCACACGTGAAGGCCGACTGCCCTTCGATGAGTGGTTGCGCGAGTTGCGCGACCAGAACGCAGTGGCGCGCGTGCTGGCCCGCATCGGGCGTATCCGCCTGGGCAATTTGGGCGACTGCAAGCCGGTGGGCGAAGGCGTCTCTGAGTTGCGCGTGGATTACGGACCTGGCTACCGGACGTACTTCGACCAGAAAGGGTCCACTCTGGTGATCCTGCTCTGCGGCGGCGACAAGCGCACGCAGGAGCGGGACATCCGATTGGCGCAGGAATATTGGCATGATTACCGGAGGCGCGAGAGCAAATGAGCCATGAAAGCCGCAGTTAGATTTGAAACGGTCCTGAAAAATCACCTGTCCGACCCGGAGCAGGCCGCGAAATACCTTACCGCCTGCTATGAGGAGGGGCCGGAGGTGTTTCTGCAAGCTCTGCGCGACGTCGTGGATGCTCAAGGAGGCATGAGTCGCACCGCGCGGCTCGCGGGTCTGAACCGCGAGAGCCTTTATCGTCAGCTTTCCCGCCGGGGGAATCCCAGCCTCACCAGCCTGAACGCCGTGTTGACGACGTTGGGGCTGAAGCTCCGGTTCGCGGCAGGATAAGGACGACCTCCGGAAGCGAGCCTGGACTTTCACCGGCCCGGGGGATCAAGACCGCCTCGATCCTGGTTCTCGGCTGATCTCCGGCGGTTCCTCGCTCAGGTAAGATGCGCTCGAAGGCGAAATAGCCGAGAGCCGACGGGCGACTTCGCCCGCGCCGCGCTTATAGACGCAGACGCAAACCAGTTGGCCCGCGTCGTCCAGGACCGCCCAGAACCGGCTCTGGCCGTACTTGGCAACCGTAATCTCGCCCATCGGATAGACTCGATACGGTGCGAGGCAGGCCAGGGTCCAGTGCTATCATAGCGCCGCCCTTTCCCGCCACTGGGCCAGTCGCTCATCGAGTGTGTGCAACTGCTTCATAATGTCGTCTTCCTCTTCTTTCATGCGCGAGCACCAGGACAAAGGCGTATTGTATCGCAAGCTCTTCGATTTCCAGACCGAGGCCCGCTCAGAGCAGGTCGAGTGCTGGCGGGATGTGGTCATGGTCATGCGCGATTTCCTTTATACCTGGGATGCGCACGGGCAGGCCCGAGTCCGTGCCATGTTCATTCAACATGTTGGAGCAGGAACCTAGGGTCTGTGCAAAAATTAATTCCGATTTTGCTGGAGGGGATTTGGCTCGCTGGCGAGGCGCGAGCGACGAGCATACCCACAGCGGTCTGTAAGGAGCGAGCAACGAAGCCAGCGAGCCAAAGGCCCCCAGCCCTGCGGGGCGGGGCGGCACCGGGGCCATCTGCTTCGGTCCTCGGTCGGTCGAGTATCGCTGCGGATGCACTCCCTCCCTCGGTCCTCGCATCTGGCCCGGTAGCGCTCCCGCCAAAATCGGAAGTAATTTTTGCACAGACCCTTAGAGACATCTGCAAGAAACTGAAGCTCTTGCTGGGCAGACGAGCTGACGCGCTCTGGGCCGCGTATGTGACAGCCGAGACAACAGACTCGAAACGCGAAGCCGAGGCGCTGATCCAGATGTTCGGCTTGCGCTATGACAGGGAATATGGGAAAGGGCGCTTGGAGATCGGGTATCTCGATCGGCAGGCGGGCGAGATCAAACGAGTCGCTTTCCGGCTTGGTCTCTCGATGATAATTCGCGGTTTTCCGTTGAGATTTCAGAGCTCGACGCCAAGACCTGGACAATCCATGAGCCGGCGATCTTGCAGGAGCGAAATGGGCCCCAAAAAGCGCCAGCAGCGGCCAGGACTGAGTTGATAATGAGCGTATCTGGCTGCTGCGCACAAATATCTAGGCTACAGTCAGCCCAAAGGCGGGACGCACCATGGATGGTCATACGGACCGATTTCTGGCAGGGGGATCGGCTCGAACAGCCGGCTTCGAAAGATGCGGTTTGTGCGAAACAAGCCAGGCTCGGTCAGGGCTTTCGCATCGAGCGGCTCGGAAACCACGGCGTTCAGCGCCGTGCGCGGCACGCCGCCATCGCGCAGGAAAGTGGGACCACAGCGCACAAACACGTTGCGGCTGATGTCATTGACGTCTGCGCCGGTTTTCAGCGTGGCCAGTTCCGGATACCGGGCTGCATAGGGCGTTTTGGCGGCCTGGTCGACGAACCGCGAAATGCTCTCGAGCCATCGTTTCTCGCCCCAACGCGAGAAGCTGATTCCCGCAAAACAGTCCACAAACAGATTGTTGTCCACGAGGTTGTCTTTGCCGCCGTGAATCTGGACGCCGCCAAACAGCGCTGAGCCACACCGCTCGAACAGGTTCCCATATACGGCGATGCCGGAGATCATGTCATCGAGCCGCACACCGGCGGCGCCGGTATGCGTGCCGCCACGAATGTCGCTCCAACGATTCCATCGGATCACCACGCCGCGATAAAGCGGATTGCCGAACATGTCCACGCCGCCCTGGTCGTCGGATTCCTTGACGACGTCCCGGATGTGGTTCAACTCGATCAGGTGGTCGTTCCCTTCGATGCGCACGGCTGAGGAAGGGATATTCTCGAACAGGTTGTGCGCGATCCGGTTTCCGCAGCCGTCGAGGTGAACGGCCGGCGCATACGTGCGCTTGAGCCGGGAGATATCGCGCACGGTGCAGTTCTCGACGAAATGCAGGCCGGGTTCGAGTGAATCGCGGTGGCCGCCGGCGACGCGTGTGCCGCCGCAACCCATCGTCTCAATCAGGCAACCGAAGATGCCGTGTTTCTTACCGCCGGAAATCACCACCCCATCGCCACCCATCCGCCGCACACTGCATCCGGCGATCAGACACTCGTTGCCGCCTGAAACGTGAATCCCGTCGCCGCGCCCCTCCTGGAGGGTGAGCCCAAGAAGCACGACGTGCTGCGCGTCTCTCAGTTCGATGAACGGAGCCTCGAACATGCTCAACACCGCGTCCGCTTGCGCCACCTGGAAGCCGGCGGGCGGCAGCCAGTAGAGACGCGCCGCGCGCCGGTCGAGATACCATTCGCCCGGTTGGTCGAGTTCGCTGAACACGTTCAAGGCGTAGTACCGCTGGTCCTTGCGGTAGCCATATTGCGACCAGGGCTCGGCCAGGGCAAAGCTCCGGTCTGCGGCGTCGATGGAGGCGACCTTCTGGAATTCCTCGTACCAGTCCCAGAACCAATAGCCGTAGAGCCGGACGTCCGGCTCATCGAGCCAGGCGCGAGGCCGGTCTTCCACAAAGCTGAACCGTCCGTCTTTGCAGCCCGGTATCGAGTTCCAGACCTTGAACGTGTTGGTGCCGAGAATCTCACCGGTCTTGACAAAGCCCTCGTTGGGCCAGCGCGCCAGCGTCTGGGGCGCGCCATTCACGAACAACTCCGGGCGTTCGCGCAATGTGGTGGCGTCACCCCAATCCCGAAGTCCGAGGGATTTGAGGTCCGCTTCAAGCACGGCACGGGCGGCCGCCGGTGACAGACGTGCCTTCACTTCAGAGTCTGAGATGATCTGCCAGCCCTTGATCTGAACACCCCCACGCAACCGGGCCTCACTTGGTCGTTGCGATTGAATGACCAACGGCACCCCCGGCGCCCCTGAATCCTCCGCCGTCAGCTTCAGTGTCTGGCGCACGGGATAGTCCCCGGGGCCAAGCACCACTCGAAAACCCCCGGCAGGAAGGACGCCCCCTGAGTCCTTTTTCAAGGCTCGGATCGCGTCGCGCGCGCGTTCGATAGAGGCGAACGGGCGCGACGATGAACCGTCATCGGCATCCGAACCGCTGGGCGCCACATGGAACGTGACGCCGGAGGATGGCATGGCGGGCAACGCCGGCCGGTCGCGGGCAACTTGGACTACCGAGCCGTCTTTGTGCGCGCGATCGGCTTCGAGGAGTCGCTGTGCAGCCAGATCGCGATGGAACCTGCTGAGCTTCTCGTCCGCAGCCTGGCGCTTCCAGATGGCGAGGGCGGATGGCACGTCTTTTTGTGCCAATGCGGTTTCTGCAGAGCCGATGTATGCCAGGGCGCGGACGAACGCCGGCGCCGCCGCGTCGCTCAACACGGCCTCGAAACCTGTCCGGGCCACGTCGAGACGATTCTCTGCCAATGCTTCGGCGGCCTGTTCGAGCCCCGGCGCGGAACTCTTGGGTGGCGAGTTGGGGGCCGGGTCCGCCCCCCGCAGGTCTACCAGGGGGAGACAACAGCAAGTGGCAAAGAAGACAGAGGCGGCGACGTACGGCGTTTGTTTCATAGCAGCTTGCCTGTGATGGGGACCAAGCTTGTCCTTGCCGCTTGAAACGGTCGAGCGGGAACTGTCAGGCGGATTTGGGACGGCCATTTTGCTCTAGACATCCCTGCTGAGTTTGCTCTCAATGCCGGCCATCTATGTCTGCCACGCGATTCGCTGACTTCCGCTGGAGCGTCCTTCTGTCCTCGCTGATCATTTCCACTTTATCGGTTCCTGTCTTGCAGGTCGACGAAGGCAATGGGGTCAGGTCCGTATTATTGACATATTGAACAGATTGGGCAGGGGGCGCTGCGGAGCATGGCGCGGCGGTTTGGGGCCGGACTGACCGGGGACACAACGAAGGCGCGCTTGGCCGAAAACATGAAGCGATTGGCTGCGGGACCGGATGCGCAAGATCACGGTCTATGCTGGCGGCACCTCCCACACGTACCCGCCGGCGTGGCGTTTGATGTGGCCGGTGGTCACATTCCAGATCAAGTACCCGGTCGGGATCGTGCCGCTTGTCGGGTCGGCGGTGACGGGTGCAGGCCGAATCTGCATCCATGTGCCGGGCGTGCCGGTGTCCGTGCGAATCCACCGGCCACCTCGGGTCAAGGCTCCGCCTCAAGGAGCTGTAACTAGGGCGGTGCGGAACCCGATGGCGAGGAACGAGCTATACGGCGCGGAGCAGTCGCGGATCGCTGACCGGCAGTACCAGCTGTAGTTGAGCCAACCGCCCCCGCGAAACACGCGGCTGAGGCCCGAAGCGGGCCCTGTCGGATCAGTCACGCTCCCACCAGGATATGAACCAGAATACCAATCCCAGCACCACTCCCACACGTTCCCCTGCATGTCATCCAACAATTGCCATACCGGCCAAGGACTCCAAGGATTCCACAGCTTCTGACCAACCCGATGAGTTTGATTACCCGAATTCCCGCACCACCACATGTACTGATCGGCAATGGAACAGGAGCCACACTCGTCATCGCACTCCAACACGTCCCCAAACGAAAACCGAGTGGTCGTCCCGGCCCGACATGCATACTCCCACTGAGCCTCAGTCGGCAACCGATATTCATATCCAGTGGGCAGCCGCCCAGCCGCACGCTCCTGCGCCGTGAGCCGGTTGCAGTATTCCACTGCTTGATTCCATGACACCTGCTCGACTGCCAGGTCCAGGTCACCCGTGAAATAGGACGGATTGGTCCCCATCACCGCCACGTACTCCCGCTGCGTCACCTCGCACCTCCCCAGCCCGAATCCCTTCGTCAGAGTCACGACAGTCTGTGGACCTTCATCACTCCGCCTGTTCCGTTCGCTCGACGGACTCCCCATCGTGAACGTCCCGGGCGATATCCACACCATGTTTGCGATCGTTGCTATCTTCACCGCTCGGTAGAAGCGCTGGAGTTGCTCGACCGGCACGGGATCGGTCCACTGGCCGCCGGGGCTCGTCACCCCCACCAGATCGCGCGTCAGCCAAAACGCCTCCGCCAGGTCGGTTTTGCTTTCGATGCCGTAGATCTTGTTCGTTTCGCCGCTGACGCTGATCTGGATGATCGGATGAGCTTGAGCGTTAAGTTCAATCGACAAAACCGGTCGCTCCTGCGCCCGAATTTGCCCGGCAGTGAGAAAGACGGACATCAGCAAGAGGAGATGGCTTTTCATAACATCCTCTTTTCTATCTTTCGGCGCGTCACAAAGCAAACCAAATCAGACTTGTCAGACCGAGCGCGGCCCGGTGATCCGCTGGGCGAGCGGGCGTGGCACGGTCGACACCGCCCTTCACCGCCAGCCACTACGCCTCCGGAATCTCCCACACGTACCCGCCTGCGTGGCGCTTGATGTGGCCGGTGGTGACATTCAGGATCAAGTAATCCGTCGGGATCGTGCCGCTGGTCGGGTCGGCGGTGACGGGCGCGGGTCGAATCTGCATCCAGGTGCCCGGCGTCCCGGCAACAATGCAAACCCAAAGCCCGGATGCGCAGTCACGGTGGACAGTGCGAAACATCCGGGCTGGGGCATCGCGCCAGAACTCGGACAGGACCCGCGCGCCGATGGTCGGCGGGATGACAATTGTTGTGGGCGAGCCGTTCTGGCCCGATGAACGCAGGTTCAAGTCGGCGGCGAGGGCGGTTCGAGAAGCCCGCCGAACCGTGAGCACGATCGCGGGGCATCAGCCCGCTTGGGTTGTCCATCGACGTTTTCTTGCCAACGGCGATGGCGATTACGTTCTTGTGGCTGCTGCACTGAGCGGCAGACTACCGGTGTCTCGATACACTCCAAACAGCGGTTACCGCGCCAGCGTTATTGGCTTCACTCGTCGTCGACGAGAACTGCCGTCCCATATGCCAGCAATTCCGCCGCGCCGCCCATTAGCACGGACGTGGCAAAGCGAACTTCGACGACAGCGTTCGCCCCAAGCCGCTGCGCATCCGTCACCATCCGATCCAGGGATTGTTCACGCGATTCAGCGAGCAGCTTGGTGTAGTCGGTGATCTCTCCGCCAACGATGTTGCGCAACAACGCCATGATGTCCCGCCCAATGTGACGGGCGCGAATCGTGTTGCCCTTCGCCATGCCGAGGGTGCGGACGATCTTCTTGCCTTTAATGGATTCAGTAGTCGTGATGATCATCGTTCAATCTCCCTGTAAGGGTCGGTTTTGTAAGTTCTGACTCGCTCGCGGATCAACTGAACCAGCAGGATCAAGAAACCCAGCACAATCGCGGCGAGACACATTTTCACCGGCAGTTCCTTCTTGCCAGTGGTCAGAATTTCAAAGAGCCCGTAGCCGATCAAGCTGGCGTAACCGCCGATGATCACGAAGAGCGAAGCATTGCGGGCAAGTCGGCTGAACGGACTCTTCCACACTTGCGCCAGCACGGCGTCGGTCGGCTCCTGGAAGGAAATGGCGGCAAGCTTGCCGCTGGTTTCGCGGAGTTGTTCGTATTCCGTCCGGCAGGCCGCACAACGGGTCAGATGTTCGTTGGCTTGGCGGGTTTCGTCCGGCGCTAATTCGCCGTCGAGCAGGCCCACCAGCAAGCCTTTGAATGGTTCGCAGTTATTCATGTTGTTTTCTCCGGTGAGGACCGGGTGATATCCCGGTCGAGTTTCAGGTATTCTCCACGCAACGCCATCCGCGCGTGATAGAGCTGGCTCATGACCGTGCCCCTATGAATACCGAGGATGCTGGCGATTTCCTCATAACGACGTTCGTGGACATATTTCATGACCAGAATCTCCCGGTGCGCCGGCTTCAACAATTCCAACGCGCGATGCACCCGCCGT
This sequence comes from Verrucomicrobiia bacterium, assembly GCA_034677645.1. Taxonomy (GTDB): domain Bacteria; phylum Verrucomicrobiota; class Verrucomicrobiia; order Limisphaerales; family J093; genus JAAYVR01. The sequence goes on along the minus strand of JAXDCU010000024.1, from coordinate 4,790 downwards.
TGCTCTTCTTGTTGTTCGAGCAGGTGGACCGGTGTCACGGTTTCCATTGCCTGCGCCGCATCGTGCAGTTGCGCTTCGCGATAACGGTCGGAAGTCTGCCTACGGGCAATCACATTGAGGCAGCGGTTGCGCAGGATGCAATAGAACCACCGATAGAACAGCGGTAGCTCACGCAAGCTAGGAATGGCCACGAACGCCTTGGCGAATGAATCCTGGCAGGCGTCCAGCGCGTCATCCTGATTCCCCAAAAGCGCACACGCATGGCTGAACGCCTCGCGTCGGTATCTCTGCACCAGGAACTCGAAGCCCACCGGGTCTCGGTGCTTCACACAGAGTTGAATGGCACGTTGTTCGTCCATACGGTCTGCTCTTCGCATCAGTAAACCGGCCAAGAGTCAGAGTATTCAAGACAATCGTAAGCTCGTCGGGCGCGGCTACGTTGCCTGCCCTTGGACTGGCTGGCCGCTACGCCCCGCCCTTGATGATCCCCTTCTTGACCAGCGCCGCCCGGAGCTCCTTCGCCAGTGTGATCACGGTGGCGAGGCCGGTTGCTGCGGCTTGGTAGGCATTCGCCCGCTGGTCGGCGGGCCGATGATTGTGGTGGGCGTGCCGGTCTCTACGCCTCCGGAATCTCCCACACGTACCCGCCTGCGTGGCGCTTGATGTGGCCGGTGGTGACATTTAGGATCAAGTAATCCGTCGGGATCGTGCCGCTTGTCGGGTCGGCGGCCACGGGCGCGGGTCGAATCTGCATCCAGGTGCCTGGCGTGCCGGCTGCGGTGCAGACCAACTCACCCAGGAGCGCATCGCGCCAGAACTCTGCCAGAATAACTGAAGCTGTAGCGAGCCAGGGGGCGGCAATGCGCGCGAACTCCGGGATGGCTTTCTGCGGCGTGAAGCGCTAACCGCGAAACTCGTCACAAGGAAAGCAGCGTCACAACGATGTACGTCCAGAACCAGTAGGCCGCGATGAGGATATACGAAATCCACACCAACCTCCGCGACCAGATGCAGGCTCCTACGGAGGCCAGCATCAGAACTGCCAGGCCGAACCAAATGACGAAAAAAGCATCCCTGACGAAAACACCCCACATCCCAAACGGCATCGTAAAAAACTGAAGCACCTCCCAAAGAGAGCGGACCCCAAATTGAGCTGTGAACAGCAGAAGACCCACAGTAAATACGGCTCCCAGTTTTAGCACGACGCGTTGACGCGACTCTTTCTCCATAACAGCCTCCATTCACGCTCCACAGCTTCCGGACTCAACCGGACTCCGCCGGCACCCCGCCAGACTCGCCGGACCTTCCTTCTGCTCCCCGCTCGTCGGGCCCCGCCCCGGCCTCGACAGTTCCTCCCCGGATCCAAGCCCAAGCAGTTTTGCACCCCGCTCCAAAACGGCCTGCGGGATTCCCAATGCCCGCTTCAATTGCAGGTCCCTTTCCAGGAGATTCCTCTCCTGCACCAGCTTGCCTGTGAGCCGGGGCGGGAGGCGGTTCCAAAACGCTAGACCGTTGGACGGAAACGGAAAGTCGCTGCCGTGAACCATCCGGTCCAGTACTCCGGAATGAGCCAACATCTTCGGCAGATTCCGCCAGCGCAGCATCGATGCCGTCACAGAGTTGTCGCAGTACAGATTCGGATAGCGTTCGATCAATCTGACGAAGCTGGCAAAATACCGCTCCCGGTCATAGAACTGGCCTGTGCCGGCATGCGCGGCGATGACGGTGCAGCCTTCGTCGAGGGCCAATTCCAGCTTGGCCGGATCGCTGTTGTGCAGGCCGACGATCTCGGCGCCGTGCTCATTGCCAGTGTGCACCATGAGGAGCACCTTGCGGGCTTGGCAGAGCCTGTAGAAGCTCTTCAATGGCAATTTGTTTGGATCGACATCCATGGTAGGCGGGTGGATTTTGACCATCCGCGCACCCAGATCGGCGCAACGCGCCAGCTCCTCCAACGCGTCCGTTCGGTAAGGATTAATGGACGCGCACGGGATGAACAGGTTGGGATACCGACGCACGACGCTGAGCATGTAGTCATTGGGTACCAACAAAGAAGTGGTCGCATTGCGGTCAATCCTGCCGTGACCGTCCACCCGTCCGTCCCAAGCCTGCAGCACACACTTGTGAAGTGACGATCCTTTCACCATGCCAACCAATCGCTGCACGTAGGCTTCGTCGAACCCTTCCTGGTCGCGCAGCCCGAGCAGTCGCAAGAAGAACGGATAGGTCCAATGCTCGCGCTGCTTCTTGGACAACCAACAGCCGTTCTTGTCTTCCTTGCCAAAAAGGTGCACGTGCATGTCGACCAGAGGAGCCTTCAACCGCAAGCCCGGATAGGTTACGGGCCATAGAAATGGTGCGGCTAGGCCGGCGGCGCCGGCGCTCGCAAAGGTCGCGATAAAATGGCGGCGGCTAGTTCTCATGACACCCTCGGGCGAGATAGCCGGCGCACTTCACGAAGAGGACCTCCGCTCCGGCGGCGAGAACGGTGGCGACAATGCAGAAGAGTCCGAAGCCGTGGAGCGGAGCGGCCCTCCCCCATACCGCCGCTAACAGCAGGACCGCAATGGTCGTCGGCAACCCGAGCGTGGCGAGCCATAGCAGCAGGGGAACGAACATCCAACCGGGTGCGCCAAAATCGGCGGCCACCAGAGCGACAACGCCCACCAAGAGCGAAAGGAACGCGAGGGCCGTACCGGCTACTTTAGGGTAACGGAGAATGGTCTGAACATTCATGGTGTGAGCGTGCGAAGCACGAGGCGTGCCGAAAGTGCCCTCAGAGTCTCGATTGTTGTGCCGCAACACCTTACGCATGCCATCCATGATTAGCTGTCACTCAGCAATTGACATTTGATGCTAGAAGGCCAGCATGAAATGTATAACGCTCATGAAATCCCTGATGAAGCCGGAGGAATGTCGGTTCGCCAACTCGATCGCGCGCCTATCTGTATGTAACCACTTCTTGCCGGAGCGCATCGACTTGGAGCGGGAAGCGCTAGGATCCGCGTTTGTGGAAGGTCCGTGTGCGGCGTGGAACGTGGACTTGGATTCACGGGGCAGGAGCCCGAATATCCAGCGCTTGATTGAAAAAACAGGCGCGGTGGTGGAGGCACTTCATCAGCGGCTCCGGCATGGCGGGCAGCTGGCCCGCGAAGAGGTCGATGGGTATGAAGCATTGGTTCATTTCCACCTTTATCAGCGTTACCGAAGTAGTCTCGAGTCTCTGACACTTTTACCTGACGCGCCTCGCAGCCCGGTGAAGTTCTATGATGCTTTTGCCCAGGACGCGCTGACATACCTGCAGCCGACGCGGGCGTCGGCACCATCCAGCCAAGAACTCGCCCACCTATTCGCCGGGCTGTGGCAAGTGGAGCGAGCGTTCGTCAATATCTTCCAGAACATCGTGGGCAGTTCTCCGTCCATTGCGCGCCTGCGTGCGTCGGTGTGGGAGTCTGTGTTTACAAGCAATTTCGAACGGTATCGCCGGGGCCTCTTCAAGTCGATGCACCAGATCACGACTTTGATCACCGGCCCTTCGGGTACTGGCAAGGAACTGGTGGCCCAGGCCATTGCTGCTTCGGGCTACATTCCCTTCGACGCGGATAAACAGCGCGTTGTCCTAGACCATCGCGCTCTGTTCTATGCCCTTAACCTGGCCGCGCTGCCTTCGAGCCTGCTCGAATCCGAACTGTTCGGCCACAAGCGGGGAGCCTTCACCGGCGCGTTGCAGGATCAGGCCGGCTGGCTGGAAGTTTGTCCGGAGGGCGGATCGGTGTTCCTGGATGAAGTGGGCGAGATCGACGCCGCGCTGCAGGTCAAGCTGCTACGGGTGTTGCAGACGCGCGCCTTCCATCGCCTGGGAGAGAGCCAGGCACGCTCGTTCCTGGGTAAACTCATCGCCGCCACGAACCGAGATCTGGTCACGGAAATACAATCCGGCCGATTTCGCGAGGACTTCTACTATCGGCTCTGTTCGGACGTCATCTCGACCCCGGCGCTGTGGGAGCAATTGGCCGAGGCACCGACTGATCTGCCCCGGTTGGTGCGGTTCATTGCGCGCCGACTTGTGAACGCGGACCAGGTGGAGGCATTGACGGTGGAGGTCGTTCACGTGGTGGAGACTAAGCTGGGTGGGAGGTATTGTTGGCCAGGCAACTTTCGCGAGTTGGAGCAATGTGTAAGGAGTGTCCTAGTGCGGGGGCGTTATGACCCTCTAGCCATCAAGCCGCGAGCTCCTGCGGAGGCTCTAGCGACGGACCTGGCGGCGGGGCGGCTGACGGCCGATGAGCTGTTGCAGCGATACTGCTCGATAGTCTACGCCCAGACTCACAACCTCGAGGAAACTGCCCGGCGCCTAAACCTCGATCGCCGAACGGTAAAGGCTAAGCTACTTGCGCAGGCCAGCTACGTCGCGCGGTCATAGTCTGGGCTTATGGCGGCGCATCTCCGCTGCAGTTGATCTCTTCATTGCCCGTAGCATTCATCATCTCGGAACCTCCGCCAGCTCGTTTCCAGCTCGTATTGCTGGCCCTAGGGACGCTTGATGTCGCCGCAGAGCAGACCTTCCGGGAGAAAGGCAATGGGGTCAGGTCCGTATTATTGACATATTGAACAGATTGGGCGGGGGGCGCTGCGGAGCATGGCGTGGCGGTTTGGGGCCGGACTGACCGGGGACACAGCGAAGGCGCGCTTGGCCGAAAACATGAAGCGATTGGCTGCGGGACCGGATGCGCAAGATCACGGTCTATGCCGGCGGCACCTCCCACACGCAGCGGCCGGCGTGGCGTTTG
>JAXDCU010000023.1:0-10426 GCA_034677645.1 Verrucomicrobiia bacterium | reverse complement strand
GTGGGCGTCACAGTCGGCAGCGCCGTCCAGCGCCAACTCAATTCCAACTGAAGCCCCTTGTCCGCCAGCCTGGCCTTCAGTTTCTGCGCCAGGTCGAAGCGCAACCCATCCGCGAACAGGATCGCCGTGCCCTTGGCCACGTCCGAGACGCTGGCCGGTGCCTTCGACTGGATCGCCGCGCCGCCCGCCTTGACCAACTTTTGAAAAGCCAGGGCGCTGGCTTCCAGCCAGGGCAAATAGACCGCCCGGATGACCGCCTGGACGGCCTCGATGTCGTCCTTCTTCTCGACGACGCCCAGCGCGTCCACCACAGCGGCATCCGCGCACCACCCGCCGTTGACGTAGCCTGCTACTACATCATCCAGGGCACCCCCGGCCACGGGCTTGCCGCAGGTCTCGGCCAGCGTGGACAGGTGTTTCAACGCGACCGCCAGTGGGGCCTGGTCCAGCTCGGCCCACACCCAGCTTCGGCGCTTGCCGTGGACCGACTCCATCTCCTTGATCCGCGCTACTACTGCCTGCGCGGTCTTGCCCGCGCAGCCCTTGAGGACATTGCGGAGGGCGGTCTCATGGATTTCGTTCGACTGCGGCCAGACCTCATCGCTCTCCTTCAGGAACAGGTCATCGTCCTGCGGCTTGGCCTTCCGCAACCAGCCCGGCAGGTTCGGGTAACGCTTCGGGGCTTCCCGGAACCGATCCCACACCTGCTTCCAGTTCCCCTGGCGCAGGCCCATCATCTCCGCCGCCCGGAGCGGCCCGTCCTTCATCGGATGGAAGCCGAACTTGTCTTTGCACGAGTGGCAAAAGGCTTCCCATTGCTGCGCGGTCACCTTGGCCTGGGATGCTTTCGGATCATTCATCCACGCCAAGATTTCGCGCACCGGGTCCGGCGACAGCAGGGCATGAAAGTCCGAGGCTTCGAGGCGATGGCCGGTCAAGTCCTGGATGTCCGTCTCGATCAGCTTCACCAGCGCGGTCTTCATCGCCTCCAGGGTTGCGTTGTCCCGCGCCACATCCAGGCCCAGGCCCCCGTCCGCTGATTGCAGGAAGGCCAGCACCGTCCAGTCCTTGTGGTTCACCTGGGACCAGAACGCGCCGCGATATTGCAGCTCGGCCAGGGACATCAGCGCGGGCGGGCACTCCGCGACCGCCCGCAACTCCTGGCGGCTGACGCCGGGCAGGTAGAGGATCGGCGTGGTCTTCTCCGGCCAGTTGGCTTCCGGCAATGCGCGGGAAATCATGCACCGGAGCCAGATCGCCGGGCCAGTCTTGCAGTTGGCGGCATACGGCCCCAGGGTGAGCAGTTGTGGCAACCGCTCGCGCAGCACCGGCAGCACCGGTTCCCACTGCCGCTCCTTGTCCGGCCACAGGATCACCGCAGGCGCAACCTGGTCATCCCGGTTGTATTCACCGGCCCGGCTGAGCGATTGGATGATGGCATCGAGAACGGTCATGCGAGCGCCTCCCTGATCCGGCCCAGTTCCGCCAACGACACGCACTCGATATGCTCATCCATCGGGTAGCCGCTCTTGCCCGGATACACCACCCAGAGCTTCTCCAGCTTCAAGTCCTGCATCGCGATCCGCATGGACTTCGTGATCGTCGGCGCATCCTGGTATTTGATCTCGAAGCCCCAGCGTTTGCCTTTCGCCAGTATCATCAAATCCAGTTCAGCCCGGCTGTGCGTCGCCCAAAAGTAAGCGTTGCGTTCCCCAGCCCACGCCAGGATTTGCTCGATGACGAATCCCTCCCACGACGCGCCCAGTTTGGGGTGCCCCTGCAACGCCGCCAAATCCGGGATGCCCAGCAACGCGTGCAGCAATCCCGAATCCCGCACATACACCTTCGGCGATTTCACCACGCGCTTGCCCAGATTCTCGAACCACGGCTGAAGCTGCCGCACCATGTAGGCTCCGGTGAGCAGATCGAGATACTTCCGCGTCGTGTGATGCGTTACCCCCAGCGAGCCGCCAATCTCCGATCCGTTCCACAATTGCCCGTGATAGTGCGCCAGCATCGTCCAGAAGCGCCGCAAATTCTCCGCCGGGATTTGCACGCCAAGCTGCGGCATGTCCCGCTCCAGGAAGGTTCGCGCAAAAGTGAGGCGCCACTTGTGGCTGTCATCATCGCTCTCGGCCAGGAACGACAGTGGGAAACCACCACGCAGCCAGAGCCGGTCGCGTTGCTCGCCCCCCACTTCGCCCAGCGTGAAACCACTCATGTCCACGAAGTAAATCCGCCCCGCCAAGCTGTCCGATGCCTGCCGCATCAGGTCGGGCGACGCGCTTCCGAGCAGGATAAACCGGCAAGGCAGTGGTCTCCGATCGGCCAGCACCCGCAGCAACATTGTCAGTTCTGGCCGCCGTTGAATCTCATCCAAGATGACAACGCCGCGTGCTCCCTCCAGCACCAACTGCGGATGGGCCAGCTTGGCCTGGTCGTTCGGGTCCTCCAGGTCGAAGTAAACGGCGTTCTCCCGCCGACCAATTTCTCGCGCCAGGGTCGTCTTCCCGCATTGGCGCGGTCCCAAGATCGCCGTCACGGGACTGTGCTTCAGCCCGTATTCAACCTGTCCAACCAGTTCCGGTCGCTCAATCATTGTGGAAATTTGGAACTAATACTGCCAAAACGCAAGAACATCGTTTGTAACCCTGTTTCCATTGGCAATTCTACATGGATGATACCGCTAAAATCCGCAGATTTCGCCGATGGACGCTGATTTCTAAGGTCTTCATCTGCGTTAATCTGCGTCATCTGCGGATCACTTTCCTTGCGTGGCGCGTTTCTCTTCCAGCGTCAGGTGCCGGTCGTTGTCGCGCTCCTCGCCCCAGGGGGAGCCGGGCGGGTTTTTGCCACGGTCTTTGCCCCACTTGATGTTCGGGCGCTTGCGGAGCACGCCTGCCTGTCCGGCAGACAGGTCGGCCTCCATGAACGGGCGGATGTTCAAACGCACGCCGTCGTTCAGGTCGGGATGCCAGCCGATGGGTTGATGCTCCAGCGGCTTCCACCGGACGAAAATGTCATACGGGGCCTCACCTTCCAGGATGAGCTTGAGCTTGTCCTGGAGCTGCTGAGCCTTGAGCAGGCGGTCGTCGGCACCGGATTCCTCGTTGGCCACGGCTTCCTGCTGCTTCTTGATCCAGTCGCCCAGGTAGGTGTAGGTGAGTTTCTCCAGCAGCTTGTGATCGAGCTTGTGGTAGTTGACCAGGGCGCTGAAGCCGTCCTTCCGGCCATCCCAAATTTGCCAGATGAACGGGCGGTGGTGGAACAGTTTGCTGTGCTGATCGAAGAATCCGTTGCGGAGCCAGTCCTCCAGGTTCGACCCGGCGTAGTCCACCGCGCTCAACAACTCGTCCAGCTTGCCCGGACTCCACGCCTTGCCGTATGCGGCAGCAAGCAGGGCGCGGAGCCGTTCCGCCGCTGGCGCTTCGCCGCGCACGGACGGGATGCAGATGATGCCATCCTCGTCCATGAATTTGTCCAGTCCATCGTCGGCCACGGGCGCGGCACCGGAAACAGTCTGGCCGGTTTGGCGCGGCCAGCGATAGCCGAGCAACCGCGCCACGCCCACCTGTAATGGCGCAGTCGAATCCGCCAGCCGCCCGTTGAACAACCATTGCGTCGGATCGTTGGAGTCGGGTCCAGGGAGGCCGTTCGGATACTTCTCCGCAGCCACGCGCTGCCAGTGGGCAATGTCGAAAGGGACTTTGGCGAGTGTGGTGTTAGTAACATTCAGCTTTTGGTCGAGTTTCCTTACCGCTTCCCCGTATTCTGCGGAATGGCAGAATGCCCAGATTGCTGGTAGGTCTTCAGCGTCGTAGGGCAATACTATAGACGTTGCCTGATCGAATATCTCCCCAGTGTAGAGTGCGACCGGAAGCCGACTCATGCGAGAAACCGCGACTCCCGTTTTACCCCAAGCGGCCTTGCCTCGAAAAGTAGCCCCCTCCTGGCATACTTCGGTCAGTTGTCCATAGCCGTCTTCCCAGAACAGAACACCATCTCTGCCTCCATACAACTCCGTCTCCTCAACAGCCCCCTGCAAATACTCCCACCCCGGATAAAGATGCGGGAACTCCCAATATCCTCGACCGAACCTCGGAAAGTCGCTGGTTGCCACACCCTGCCATGCGTTCGCGTATTTTGAGAGCAGCGTCCCAGTGATGACCTCACCAACTGTGATTCTGGCGTCGGGATTTCCGAGTTGTTCATGCTGGAGACCTTGCCGGACAGCACTGCCTTCCAATGCCTGGGCCTTCAGAGGAGCAGTGTCGAAGGACGACACGTCACAGCCCCACAACCGATGTTGCGAAGTTGGGATCGCTCTGCCGAAGCTTACAAGGGCCACATTGACCACTTCGCCGCCGATGGTTTCAAAGGCTCCCGCTCCAAGCCGTGTAACGAACTCCCATGAGACGGCTCTGAGCAGGCGTTGTCTGAAGTTCCTGTAGGACGCGAGAAAGAGCCAGTTCTGGGGGGTGACTAGGGCGGCGTGGCCAGCCGAACAGCAGAAGTCCAAACACCGTTGAATGAACTCAGTAGCTAAATCGCTCTTAGCATCCGGGGCGTATTGCTCGAAGAAATCGAGCAAGACATCGTTCAACTTGAGGCGACCAAGGTAAGGGACATTTGTGGCGACCAGATTATATTGGCTGGCCAGTAGTCCAGCCGCGCTGGCCATTCCCTGAGCCGCCACCCCGATTTCGTTTAGGTCATCATTCCGCTTGGCCTTTTCGGACTGGAGCGCCTTGGTAAGCAGTGGCTGGATTTCGGCGAAGCTGGCCGTGACCAGGTCGCCGTGGGCCAGTCGGCGCGGGTTGATGAGGCTGCCCAACTCCGGCGCTTTCTGGAACAGGTCGTAGAGCTGCTCCAGCCCACTGCGGAGCCGGGTGTCACCGTTAGCCAGCGCCAGCCAGTCTTCCTTGCGTGCGTTCACGCCCAGGCCGGAGCACGCGATGTTCAACGGCGGCAGAGGCCGAAAACCATCAGTGAACTTCCAAGCCGTCAGCGCCAGGGCGAATGCGGCGATCTGCGTGCAGCGCGGATCGAGTTCGAGTCCATGCAGATTCTCGCGGAGCACCGCGTCACAGGCGTCTTTGGCCGACAGCTTCTCGTCCTGCATCCGCATCAGCACCAGCAGCACGAACGCCGCGACCAGGAAATGGCCGCTGCCGCAGCAGGGATCGAGCAGCTTGAAGTCCTTGAGCGTCTTCGGCCAGCCGGGGAACCCGCCAGCGGCAGGCACCCAATCGCCGTTGCCGTCTTTGATGAACCGTAGGTAGTTGAACTCGTAGCCGGGCAGCGCCACAAGCTTCCGGCAGTCGTCCTCGGTCTGGCACCTATCCCATTCTGACTTCTGAACTCTGCCTTCAGACCTCTGTCTTGCCGCCCACCACGCGCCGATGGTGTTGTGCAGGAGGAACAGCACCATGTAGTGCTCGGTGAACAACTGCGTCACGGCGGGCAGGGTCTCGCCCGTGATCTTGTCGCCGGAGGCGTTGACCTCATCTTTGCGCTCCGCCTGCCAGAACTGATAGACCCACCCCAGGCTGTCCTCGGCGGTGAAGACTTCGACCGGCAGCTCCGTGACCAGCTTCTCCAGCGCCCGCTTGTGCTCCGGCGCGAATCCGACCTGGAGCACCGGATCACCTGCCTGCCGCGCCGCAGCCGCAAGATTGCCCTTTTCATATTCCCGCTTGAGCCATTGACGCCCGAAGCCAGTTTTCAACTCCTGCTCGCGGGCAACGGCTTGCTCCCTTGTCGGGAAGACCTCCCAGTGTATCGGTTCGATTGGCAGCCTGGGTGCAGTCCAACTGACCTTCCCCTGTTCATGCTCTGCCAGCCTCCGATAAAAGTCGTCCGTCTGGCCGATATAGAAGGAGTTGTCGCTGCACTTATGCACATAGACGCAGAACTCCCCTGACTTCGGGCGCGGCGCAGGCAGGTCGGGCCGGAAAATCTGCGGCAACATTCGCGCCGCGTAACGCGCCGCCAGCGTCCACCCGTCCGGCGCACCCTCGTCCGCCGCCAGCTCATCGCACTCCGCAAGCGTGACCGGCATCCCTTCCTTCTCGTGGATGAGCAGATGATTCTCCGCCAGGAACCGGGCGAACAACATCCGGTGCCAGTGCTCGTAGGCGCATTCGTGCAGAAGGCGGCTGATGGACTGGGTGCCGGTCTTCGGATCGCGCTGGTCGCCGAGTTGGCGTCCATGTGCCCGAAGCCGGTTGCGGAGCTGGCGCTCATCCACGCTGAGATGCGTGCCCGGCTCCGCGCCGCCGACCGTCAACCGCTCCAGGGCGACCTTGGCCGCAGCCTCCGCCGTCCTCCGCGCCTGCTTGACGGCGGCTTCCAGGCGATTCCGAAGTTGGGTGGGGAGGGCTGCCATATCAATCATCCGCAGATTGCACAGATTCACGCAGATTGTTTTTGGGGGTGAAGACGAGGCGGCGATATTCCAGACTGGGTGCGCCAAAGTTGATGAGCAAGCCGATGCCCATGCCGGTTGCCTTGAGTTCGTTGATGACTTGGGCTTGGTCGGCACCGGTCAGTTGTGACAGTGCCTTGGTTTCCACGACCACCGAACCGTAGCACACGAAGTCGGCCCGATACTTGGTCTTGAGGAGCTGGTCTTTGTAGCGAATGGGCAACTCGACCTCGCGCTCGAATGGGATACCGCGCTTCGTTAACTCGATAGCCAAAGCCTCCTGGTAAACCGCTTCCAGGAATCCGTGCCCCAGCTCTCGATGAACCTCCATCGCTGCGCCAATAACGGCATAGGTTTTGGGGTCTCTGTCCGTTTTGTTTGAATCTGCGTTCATCGGCGTAATCTGCGGATCAAACTCCGACTGGTCCGTCTTTGAGTTTTTCCTGAACCTGCTTCTTCACCTGCGCCAGCCAGGCATCCAGCTCGGTAGCATTGTGGATCGTGGCCGAGGGCAGCGTGACGTAAACCACCTTGGGTTCGATCAGCTTGGCCGCGTCGCGCTGGGCGTTCTGGAACCGCTGCGGCAGCGCATCGCATCGGGCCTGCCACATGTCCAGGCTCATCCCCTCCAGGCTGGTGATAACCTCCGCCTCCGTGCCGACCTTGATGCCCGGCACCGTGGCCAACCCGTGCTGGTCGAGGATGGACTGGCGCTGCGGGTCCGTGAGCTTTGGCCAGGCGTCCGACTGTTGCAGCCCCGCCATGCCCTCCTGGTGGAGCTGCTGGTAGCGGGCGTGGTGCGCGGTGAGCTTGTCCCGCAGAACTTGGGTGAGCTTGTCGCACAAGGGCGCGACCGGATCAGGATCGGCCAGGAGTTGGCGTTCGGTCTCGATGGTCTGCATCTGTTGCCGGGCGTCGTCCGCTTCCGGCAACTTGGCCGCGTGTCCGGCCAGGTCGCCCAAGCTGGTCCACCGGGGCAGGCGATCCTCGATAGCCTTGGCCGTCTTGGTCCACTCGGTCAGGTTGTTGGTCAGAGCATCGCGCTCCTCGTAGAGCTTGACCAACTGCTCGTTGCCGGTGAGCGCCTTGATCTCTTTGACCGTGGCAAGGTTGGGCTTCTCCGGTCGCGGCGCTTCGCCGCCAGCGGCGTCAGCCATCTCGATGACCTTGGCGATGAACAAAGGCGCGACCGCCGCCTCCTCGCCAGGCTTGCAGCCAACTCCGGCAGCCTGGAAAAGTTTACGCACGGCAAGCTTCTGCGCGGCGGAGATGGTGACGTGCTCCGTGCGGAAGTCGCAGATGCCGATCTTGGAGTGATCGAGCTGGCGCGGATCGAACGGCTGGCCGTTCTGGGTCACGCGCAGGTGCCCCGTGACCGACAGCAGCACCAGGGCACCGTCAATGGCGTCCTGGGGCCAGCCATACTGCCCAGAAGAAAATTGTTTACGAATCTCACTGCCTTTTTTGCCGGCGTTGACGAAGCCGAGGATGGCCGCGCAGACGGGATGCTTATCGGGGTCGCCCTTGAACGCGAGCGCCTCCAGGGCATTGCTGTCGCCCTTCTTGGCCCGCTCCACCACCTTCTCCCAGCGGGGATCGTCCGCCACGTCGAACTGCGGGTAAAGGCGCGTCAGGGCGTTCTTGGCCGCTTCCTCGACCCGATCCCGCATGAACATCCCGGCGATCTCATTGCCGCCCGCCATGAAGACTCGCGTGCCGTCAATGACCTCCTTGACGATGCCCTTGAGCTTGGTCTCCGCGACGGTCTTGCGCGTCTCGATAGCCGCCCGTGCTTCCAGCCCTTCCGGCGTGGTCGGCGTGCCCTTGATGTTTAGGGTCTCCTCGGCAGCCTTGAGGCTGGCCACGGTCTTCTTCAACTCGTCCGCCGAGCGTCGCGGAATGTAAACAAAAACGAGTGGGCTATCCGTGCCTGCCTTCTGGGCCTCGGCCACGATGGATTTCTCGTCCACGGTCCACCCGTCCCGGACCCACACGGGCACGCCCTGGCCGGTCGGGATCGGGGTCTCGGCGCTGGTGAACAGCTCGACCTTGCGGGCGACCTTGCTGTTGCCCTGGATGACTTTGAGATTCTTCAGGTCGGCGCACTCGGCCCGAAGGAGGTCGGCCCGCTCACTGGCGATCCGGGCGTCATCGTTGACGATCCGGTTGAAATTCTTTTTGAACTCCGCATCCCAACTGGCGCTCTCCGGTGTCTGGAGCCGGTATTCTTCGTCCACCACCATGAGCTGGCCTGCCTGGACGAGGGCCTGGAGTAGCTCCGGCACCTTCTTCCGCAACTCGGCGCTGCCCGCCTTCAGGTCTTCGACCAGCAGATCGGCCAACACGTCCGCCGTGGCGCGGACACCCAGGTCGGCACCAGCCTCACGCGGCAGTTTGTTGATGAGGAAGACCAGGGCGCAAATCCGGGCGTTGAGCCTGCCGTTCGCGCTGCCGTCGTCCAGCTTGCGGATCATCTCGTCAATCTTGGGCTGGAGAATGCCGGTTTGGAGCAGGTCCGTGGCTTTCACCCAGTAGATCGAGTCGCCGCCCACGACGGTTTCGACCGGTCGGTCGGCATAGGTGCGGACGGATTCGTAAACAATTCCGAGCTGGTTGCGTAATTGTGCCGCCGTGCCCGCCACGTCCACGGCCCGGAGCACCTTTTCCCAGAATCGCCGCCGCACTGGCAGGAGCGGGTAGTCGGCGACATAAACTGCATCGTCTTCGGCGCGGGTTTCGATCTTGGTGCCGGTCAGGTGACGGGTGATCTCGCCTTCGTGGGCGGAGACCACCTGTTTGATCGTGGCGGTCTTGTCCGGCTTCTTCGCCGTGATGACCTGGCGGATGACGGCCTCAACGTCGGTGTCCGAGAGCTGGATCGGCACCCGGAAGCGGTCGCGCAGTTTTTGGAGCTGGGGCGTGCCGCTCAGGGCCGACTGGCCCGTGGCCACGATCAGCACCCGGCTGTTGAGCTGCTTGGAGCACGCTTCGACTACTTCTTGAATTTGTAGGCTGCGGTCGGAGTCGTCGCCGATGAATTGTTGAACCTCATCGAGCACGACCAGCGTGCAGGGCAACTGGCCCTTGACCGTGAGCGCCTCGCGCATCGCCGTGAGCGTCTCGTCAATCGTGATGTCCTTGACGTTGGGGAACTGTTGGGCCAGGGACTTCGAGATGTCACTGGTGGACGCGCCCATTCCTTCGTCCACGAGCGCCTTGTGCAGCACCGGCGACACCCAGAGGTTGTTCAGCTCCTTGGTGAAGTCGCGGCCCGCTTTGGTCACTCGACCCTTGACCGCATCCAGTTTCCCGTTGTCCCGGAGCCACATGACGAACCGTGCGACCGGATATTTGGGCGGCAGGCCCACGGACTTGAAAATGATGTTGAGGACCGAGAGCCGCACGTTGTCGCCCAGCTCGCCGCGCAAGGTGCCCGACGCGGCGTGGAGACCACCCAGGCGCTTGCCCGCCGTGGTCAACTCCTTGAGCAAGTCGGCGACCTCGGTGGACAGGTTCGTCAAGCCCCTTGCTCTGGCTTTGTCGTCGGGGAACTCGAAATCGTTCCAAAGGTAGCGAAGGATTTTTCCCAGGTGGGACTTGCCGCTGCCGTAAAAGCCGCTGACCCACACGGCGGGTTGTTCCGGGCGATCCAGGTTGCCTATGTAGGTGCGGAGGATTTTTTCCAGGCCCTTCGAGTATTCGCCTTCACAGACGAACGTCTTCAGCTCAAACCGCAGCGTCTTCAGCTCCTCCGGCGTCACCACGTCCTTCACGAACGCGACGCCGTTGTTGAGCAGTTCGAGGGTTTTGGGGTTGGTGGTGAACAGTTCGCCGAGGTTCATGATCTGATTGCTCCTTCGTCCGCCGTGATCGGGACGGCCAGGTAATTCCAGCCTTCGCGGGCGTCCAAAAAGCGATAGGTGTTGTTCTCGTGTTCGCCGGGGAAGAAGACCAGCAGGCGACCACGGATGGCGGACTCCACCTTGGCGACCAACTCCG
>JAXDCU010000022.1:0-3257 GCA_034677645.1 Verrucomicrobiia bacterium | reverse complement strand
CCGCACCCCGAAATCACATGGGGAGTGAACTGGCGAGCGGAAAGCACGATCGATCCGTAGCGGCTCGGCGTTTCGGGGCAACCTCGAAACCCTCACAGTCAGTTCCGAGACAAGCTACACATCTAGACGCAACATTCAAGAACACTGCCATGCAATCCATGCAATCCGTCGACCCAGGCAAGTCCACGAGTCTACCAACCGCTCGAGTGGCCAGCATGGCCAGTCTCGTCCAGTACCAGCAGGGATCGGTTGTCAGCCGCGAGATCGTCAGAAAACCTACAGGCACGGTAACGGTCTTTGCCTTCGACGAAGGCCAGGGGCTGAGCGAGCACACCGCACCCTTCGACGCGCTCGTGCAAGTGCTCGAAGGCGCCGTTGAGATCATGATCTCCGGCAAACCGCGCTTGGTAAAGGGTGGGGAGCTGATTCTCATGCCCGCGGGCGAGCCGCACGCTCTCAAGGCAATCAAGCAATTCAAGATGATGTTGACTATGATCCGATCGTGACGGTCGTGGCATTTGACGGCGAGAACTAGCGCGCCTCGCCTGAAGGTGTGCGGCGCACCTTGCTCCAGGAGGTCGGGACTGTTAACTGCAATCACTGACGCAATCAGAGCCTCGATCTAAGTGGTCATGAACGCAAATACGGTGACGTTCGTTGCGCCCAATTTGGCCGGCGGCGAGGCGCGACGAGGGAGCATATCCGCAGCGATACGCGACCGAGGAGCAACAAAGCCACGGGCCAAATTCGGCGCAACCCGCAGGGCGGCAGTCCTTTTGGGCGCAGGCTTCGTTGTTCGCTCCTCACAGACCTCTGGCGGGTATGCTCGTCGCTCCCGCCTCGCCTGCGCCCAAAATCCCTAGCCGCGAACGTCAGCGTATTTGCGTTCATGACCACTTAGCTCCGCGAGATCATTCCAAACCCGGAGAAACGTCTTTACCTTTTTTCTTGGCTCAGAGCTTGCTTAACTCTAGGTTTACCTACAATCGTGAACAAGCAAGCACCTCCCACCAAAGCGCTGTCTCGCGCTCTCTTTTTCGGAGTGGTGGTTCTGGTTGGAATTAGCGGTCGTCTGTGCGCGCAGCCGACCAACACCACGAGCTTCGATCTTGGCGTGCTGCCAACCAACGGCAGCATCATGATAAGCGAGTCCACAAACGCGGTGTTCGTGACAATAACGAACTATGACGCGTTCACGAACATCACTGTGACTGGGGATTTTGACAGCCAGACGAATATCTCCTTCCTGGACGACGGACAACCGCCTGACACCCAGGAGGCAAACGGGACTTTCAGCGCTCGCCTGATCGTCCCCTTGCTGACCACGCCCACGACCCTGCGCTTGACTCTTGTTGCATCGGGCGAATTGCCGCCAACCGAGCCGCCTCAGGATCCGCTGCCTCCGCCGGTCGTGCAACAGGAGCGTGTTGATTACATTGTTCTTCCCCGGCCCTCAAACGACAAGTTCACCAATGCCTATCGGATACCCGCGATGGGAGGTTTGCTCCTGTCCAGCAATACGTACGCAAGCATGGAAGCGGGAGAACCGCGGCACGGGAAAGTGCCCAGCGCCGACGCGTCGGTCTGGTGGAATTGGTCGGCGGGAACCAACGGCAACGTGCTGGCCGACCTGGCTGGTAGCAGCTTCGACGGCGTCCTGGCCGTATACCAGGGGACCAGCGTCTCCAACCTCGTCGAAGTGAAGTCTGGGACAAATGACGTCGTGAACAAGCTACGCGCGCACGTCAACTTTGTGGCGCAGAAAGGGATCACTTACCGCATCGCCGTGGCAGGCTTTGACACCAACGCAACGGGAGACGTCCGGTTGCGCGTGGTGCCGGCGGCCTACCCGGACACCAACGGTCCGCTGGTTTCAATCCGAACCCCGGCCAGTGAATCTCTGGTCACCAGCGAGCTGGTCCAGTTCGCGGGCGCGGCCAAGGAACGGCTTGACACGGAGACCGGAGTCGAGCGCGTCATCTTACAGGTCAACAACGACACAAACACGCTCGTCGCGCGAGGAACGACCGACTGGGACGCTGTTGTGACATTGCCTGTTGGCACCAACTTGGTGCGCGCTCGTGCGATCGACTACGCCGGCAACATGGGGCCACCGGCGGCGGTGGTCGTCAGGTATATTAACCCAATCAACGACCTGTTCGAGCGCGCTATCCTGCTCGAGGACGTTGGTGGAATCGAAACGGCTGACAACACGCACGCGACAAAAGAACTCAACGAACCGTTCCACGCTGAAAACGAAGGCGGCTGCTCGATCTGGTACGCCTGGCGTGCGCCGCGCTCCGGCGAGCTTTTCTTGACCACTGAAGGTTCTTCCTGTGACACCTTGCTGGCGCTCTACGTGGGTACTCGCCTGGACAATCTGCAAGAGGTCAACAGCAACGACGAGCAGTTCCCAGGCAGCGGCTATAGCGGCTTCCTCCACAAGGTCGTGGCCAACCAGCTCTATTATATCGCCGTGGACGGATTCGGCGGCCAGACGGGCCAACTCGTGCTCTCCTACAGCTTCAATACAACCGAGGTGTTCTACAGCCTTGAAATCCTCTCCTCGATGGGCGGCACCGTCTCGCCCCCCGCCGGGCTTTACTCCGAAAACGAGCAGTTGCTAATGGTAGCGCTGCCAGCCCGAAGCTTCGAGTTCGTCAGGTGGGAGGACGCCACCGGCGGCCCGCTCTCCATTGAGAACCCGTTCCCGATCGTTATGGATCGAAACCGCAAAATCGCAGCGCGGTTTCAGGTCAAGGAATACACCGAGACATTCCGATCGGGCGACCTTGCCAAGCTCGCCTGGGCGACAAGCAGTCATGCGCCTTGGACGGTGCAAAGTGTGGCGGGCCAGTTCGCGGCGCGATCCGGGGCGATCACGCACGGCCAAAGCACCTCGCTCATTCTTGTGACGAACACGTACGCTGGGTTTGGCTCTGTTGACTGCATGACCAGCTCGGAGGAGGGGTGGGACCGGCTTGAGTTCTATGTCAACGGCGCGTTGCTTGGGCGCTGGTCGGGAGAACAGGGATGGGAGTCGTTCATGTTTACGGTGCCTGAAGGACCAACAGCGTTCGAGTGGCGATATGTCAAGGACAACAACTTCAGCGCCGGTTTGGATGCCGTGTTTGTTGACAATGTGTATTTGCCGCTCGATCCGCCGTTGCCACCCGCAACAAGACCTTCGCTTGAACTGCGGTTCCTTGCCAATCAGGTCGCCCAGATCATCCTAGTGGGCCAGCACAATGTGTCTT
>JAXDCU010000021.1:0-7166 GCA_034677645.1 Verrucomicrobiia bacterium | reverse complement strand
GAATTCGAGACCCGCGCGGATGTTGTCCGCGTTGACGCCGCCGCCCACGTGGACTTCCGAACGGCCAATGCCGGTTTCCTCGCCGCGCACCGCCGCGGCAAGCGCCGGGCTGACATCCTTGAGGTGGCAATGGACTATGTAAGGGCGGAGCGCCTTGCAGTAGTCGAGCGGCTCGTGGCCGGCGATGAATGTGTTGCCAGTGTCAAAGTTGCAGCGCAGCCATGGGGAGTCAAAATGCTTAAAAAGACGGAGCATGAAATCGATGTCGTTCGTGTAAGGCCCATGTGGCTCCACGTTGACAATGACTTTGTAGTCCTCAGCCCATGGCAAGACTTGAGCGTAATTGTCGCACGTGACCCTGAACACTTCTTTGCGACTCATGCCTGGAGTCTCAAATGCTCCATCAACCGTGTCCACCATCGGACATCCGAGGTCGGCGGCAAACCGAATCGACTGCTGCACGTACTGCACCCCGAAAGCCGATCCGTTAGGTCCCATCATCGGATAAGACCCGTCGATCTGGGACGCCACTAGTCCGAGACCATCGAGGAACCGCCGAATAGCGCGAGGATTCGATTGCAGTGAAACGCCAGGATCGTAGCCCAGAGCGGCGATGAAATTCTGGCCATGGATGGCGCAGAACTCGATATGCTTAAGACCCGTGGCCTTGACTTTTTGGCAGGCAGCCTCGAATCCGGTGCTGAGTGGACGCCAGTTGTCAGTGTGAATGCCAATGTGAATCATGACGGAGTGCTACGGTCTCCGCAACACCGCGTCAAGCCGGGAAATCGGCCCCGCGAATCGGGCGCTATCCGCGACGCGTGCCGACGAATTGGGCGGGTGTGAGCACAACTACGTCGCCGGCAACCGACTTTGGGAAATGGCGAACGTTGCCTGTGACTAATGGCACGCCTGCTGCCATGGCACACTCCAAGAATGGCGCGTCATCCGGGTCCATCAAGTTGCTCATAATATGTACTGCCGCGATTTCCACCCAAAAGGCCCGCGAGCGAATCGTGGCCAGCACCAGATTCACCTCGGAAACCGGCAAGGCGAAAGCGGGACACGCCAGTACTTCGGCATACTCGGCGGCAATCCGATCATCCATCACAGCCTGCACACCGCCGTTGCGCAGCCATTCCACGATGCGCCCGGGTGGTCCGGCGGGCGTTAGGAAACCGGATACCACCACGTTCGTGTCGAAGACAGCCCTATTCATCGCCGGGCACGTCGAGCCCTGCGTGCCGCGCCAATCTCACGATTGATCTGGCCGAACGTCATCGTGGCAGCACCGCCAAGGGCCGCCGCGGCGCGAATGCGGCTCAGAGCCATGCGACTCCGCGAGTCGCGGAACGATTGGATGACCGTCTCCGGGTCATCCGAAGCGTCCACGTTCACCAGTATGGCCACCGGACGCCCATCGCTTGTGAGCAGCAACTCCTTCTCGGTTCGCAGCCGCTCCTTCAACTGCCGCGGCTGCTTCAAGTCTTTTATGGCAATGAGTTTCATTTTAGTAACCTTATATAGTCCTTTTAAGGTTGTGTCAATTACCACGAGCCAGGCAGGGCCAACGGATGATTACACCCCAAAAGCAAAACTCCTCACGACAGCCAAAACGTCGTGAGGAGTGGGAAGTCCGATAAGCCTACGCGTAGGGCTAAGCCGACTTTCTGCGCACGGCCATCCAGAGCCCGCCCAGGCCTAGGGCCAGGAGGCCAACTGTAGTAGGCTCCGGAATCACGCCGTAGAACTGGATGTCGGCGAACTGCATTGAATTCGCAGCAGTACCGTTCTTGACCGAAGTCACCACGAAACGATACGCGTCGTAAGCCGCCGAGTTCGCGACCGGCGTAATTCCCCCATACGCCAGCCGGTCAGTCGGCAAACTGAGCGTGCCCGACCCAATCAGGGCCCAGTCCTCGAAGTCGCCCAGACTGTTGTCTCCGAAGCCGACCGGACCATTGTGGCCGTAAAGAGCATATGATGCCGGGTCCCGCTCCGGACTGTCATTGGCCGTCCAAATGTCGAAGCTCTGAACAATCGATGGCCCAATCGACGGCACCACGATGAATCCACTATTAGCCTCGCCGAAATTCAGATACTTGGTGTTGACGTTCCCATCCAGTGCCTTGTCGGACGATTCGGCCGCGGGATACCGGCTGCTTCCGTCGCGCCCCGTGTCATCAACGGGAACAATGGGCTGACCGGGGGCCAACACGTTAGCACCCGTTCCGTCCGTGGACGCGTAGAAGTTCACGTCAGCAATCTGCATCATGTCGGTCCCCCCATTCTTGATCCTGGGAAACAGCAGCTTGTATGAAGAGTAAGCCGTGGAGTTGGCGAAGCTCGTGACCGGACTGAGAGCGTATCGCGTCGACGGAAGGCTCAAAGGACCGCTGGAAATAACACTCCAATTCTCGCTGCGACCTTGTGAAAAGTCGCCGCTAGTGATCGGGTCATCAGTGCCATACAGGAAATAATACGCCGGGTCGCGATCCTGAGCATCGTTGGCAGTCGTGAACTGCATGCTCTGAACGAGCGATGTTCCGGGCGTAACAATGAAGCCCGACCAATTGTTGCCCCAAATCAGGTATTTGGTGCCGCTATTGCTGTCGAGCACGTTCGCCGCGCCTTCGGTGCCGGGCGAGCCGGGCAAAGAACCAATGTCGGTGTCAATAGCGTAGATCAGGTCGCTTGAACTCAAAATACTGTCAGCCCGCATCGAAAACGTCGCGAGTGAACATGTGATGAGCAAAGACGAAGCAACAAGAATATAATTCGCTTTCATAATACCCAAAGCTCAGTTCCGCACCACACACTGCCTCTTTTCGACGAGGCACGGGCTGTTTGTCTCATCTGCCGCCACTCTTGTCAAGGCCGAATCCAGGCCGTCTAATCATCGCGTAAGGCGCCAGCAGTTGACTAGTTTCACCGCGAAGACACCAAAAACGCGAAGGAACAGCGATGAGCGGACCCACTTCTGTCATGTAGAGAATAGCCTAAACGCCCATGCTAATCTCGGGGCTCTCCTTCGTGTGCTTCGTGGTGAGCCTTGGCGAGGATTTGGGCAGGCCCAAATCTACGCCGCGCAATCTCACTTTCCTGCAGCCAGCAGTTGTCATGTGGACCGCTTGCGTTACCCGAGTCCGCGAACTAGCGATCGCGGAGTATTCCAGTTCGACTCTCGTCTCCCCTTCAATGCGGAGTATCAAGCGGCCTTCGGCAGGCTGAAACTGGTGCGGAGACGACAGTGAAACGTCGCGTCCGTTGATCCGCACGATTGGAGCGCGAGTGAGGCCGTTTACCAGAAGCCAGTGCGGTCGGGACGACCAGCCAGACACGCTGAAACTCAAGCTGTCATGGCGCTCCACAACGCCACTTATCGCGCCCGCGACATGTATGCGCGCGCCGAACTCGCGAAATGCGCGGAACTCGTAAAGCGCCGGTAAACCCAGAGCGCGGATTGCCGAAGCTAGTGTTGTGGCCGGGTTGATCGCAGCCAAGTTGCGCGTCTGCGAGCGGAGATTGAAACTGTCCGGCAGCAGACCGCGATACCTTGCGTCAGTCGTCGGGTATGTCTGCTGGATGCCGGACAAAGCGATGCCATTGGCTATTTGTACCCACGGCCCTGCTGGGTCGAACGGGGCCAAGCGGTAGAGCGCATCAGCATAGACAAGACCGCACCACTGGACCGGCAATCCAATCCAAGACGGCGCGGTCCACCCGGTCGCGCCAAGGACTGGTATCGTGCCGTACAGACCAACCGGGTTGCCGGTGGGCGGCGTCAGATACACAAACGGCACTCCCGTCCATGCCCAATACCGGGCCTGATCAAGAAAGCTCTCGTCGCCCGTGAGCTCGAATCCGCGCACATAGGCGTGGACCAGATGAGCGGAGGCGAGAATGTCTGGCGTGTGCAGAGGGATTTCCCACGTTTGCGCGCCACGCGGCACGGTGTCCCTAAACTTGTTCAGTGCGCGCAGTTTCGCAAGCCCCGTCTCGATGAGCGCTGGAGTCCCCGCAAAGCTCACTTCCTCGAGCAGAGAATACACATAAGTAGCCGCCAGGCCGTTGGCTTCTTTCGACCAATGTGTTGTCGAGTAGTCGGTCCCGACAGCGGGTGCGCGGTAGACTACAGAGCCGTCCGGCTCGAACCTTCTGAGCAGATTCTGCGCGTGCGCGTCCGACTGGACGGCGTTCTGCTCAACCGACCCGTAAACGAGCGCAGCCACCGGGTAACGCACATGACCCACCTGGCTGGCGTTGCAAGTCGCCGGAGAAACTTGAGCTAGTGCGAGGGCACCGGATGCGGCGAATTTGTTCGAGAGCACGGCGTCGCCAACGCGTTCCGCCAGGTAATCGAGGTAGACCGCGGCATCCGAAGCAGGCGAAGATGGAAACCCTGGTGTGGCATGCCGGTACCGGTCGCCCTCGCGGATGTCGGACTCAAGCCAGCCGTGGCCCGCCAGAGACAGGTAATCGGCAACAGACACGCCAGCGCTCGGCAGAGCCGGCAAGCCAAACAGTCTGACGTACTCTTGAATGGCGGGAACCACCGTCCCGCCCGCGCCGCCCATGATCACAGCCACCACAGTGACAGTCTGCTGCGCGGCGATGCGAGCTGTGTCGTGCGGAATCAGGCTGCTCTCCTCACGATTGAGTCCCTCAGAGCCGGGAAAAAGCAGCCCCATGAGGTGGCCGCCAGACCCAAACATGCGATCCGGAGAGTCAAACACGGCGCAAAACGCCGGGTCTCGATCCGGACTCCATGCCAACCCAATGTACCGGTCGTCCGCTGAAAACGCCATGAGTGGGAATGTGATTTTGGCGGTTTCGGGCACTTGTCGATTCGAGGCTGGAGGGTACAAATCAGCGGTTGAGCTGCTTGGTTCCTTCTCGAGATACTCGATTCCGGCGAAGAGCGCCTGGACTTTGTTGGTCCCAAAACTGCCAAGGCCAGGCAACAGTGTCAGCATCGGCAAGTACAGCACGTCGCGATCCCGGTCTACACTCACGCGAGTTTCGACGCGCAGTGTTCCCGAGACTGATGCCACAAACGTCTGATCGATTCCCCATCGCGCGCCGTCAGGATCGATAGTCGCCGTTCGGACTCTGAGCCCGCGTTCGTTCTCTGCGTCCCCTGCACCGCCTGCCAACTCCACGTTCACGTTCCAGTTCTTGCCAGAGCCGATCGGGAACCACCGCGCCCCGCCGTTTACTACGTATCCAACGAGTCCCTGCGTGTTGCCGCATCCCATCAGGCGTCCACCTACAAGCACTTGGAATTGCCCCAGTGCCTCGCGCCCGTGCAGAAGCTGCAGTTCGCCAGACTCGATTCTCAGAGGTGCGGCGCCCAGCGATGGGAGCTTGGGGACAGGCCATCGCGGAGGTGCGACCGTGGCGCGTTCGTCGAAACGCATCCAGCTCAGAAGGCAGGCGCGACTCCTGCCCGGAGGGTCTATCCGCAAACGGTACCCGGAACCGAGGGGGGGCATTCGCACCTTGGCTTCATGCCACTCGGCGGCGGGCACCGTGAACCGCACCGACTCCTTTTCAGTAAAGCCGTCCTTGGCGAAGAACACCTGGCACATGCCGCCCTCGTCGGAGCGAAGCCGCATCGTCAACCAGAGCGGCGTTCCGGGCGGATAATCGCGCGCCGGGCCGATCAAATACGGGTCCGCTCCGGAGATATCTATAGCGAGGCCGACAGGAGTGCGGCTCATACCTGATATGTCGTGAGCAGCATTCCAGCCGTCTGCTCCAGCGGGCTCACTGAAATCGAATGACGGCAACGCCGCCAACGCCGCGGCGCCAATCGCATAAACCACTGCCAGGATCGCAAAACGCAACATGCGGCCCATGAACACTCCCGGCGCCAGCCGGCATCTTTCAATGAACTGGTCCATTCCCCGGTAGGGCGAGGCTCCTGCCGAGCCGCTCACACCCTGTGCAGTATATTCGGCCAGGCTCCGCTGGAGCGTCGCCCTACCGGACGGTTCATGGCCCCGATGTGTAACGTATTGTCTGTCATCAAGCCTTTCCATGACGCCGATCTGTCCCGCGAACGTAATCCGGCCGTTCTCAGATTGGCTAGTAATATCGCTCATTTCGTGTGTGAAAACCCAATTACTCACTGCCCGATCTCCGCCACGAGGATCGGCAGGTTGGCCGTGGCTGAGTGCCCTCGGCCGTCGTAAGCATAGACGAACAATCGGTACTTGCCCGGTTGCCTGGGTATTCTGACGTCAGCGCTGTGGTTATCCGGATATGTCGCCACAACCGCGTTTTTCAGAGGAGCTGTCGGCGGCTCGTAATCGCCGCCCACATTTGGATTGTCCGCCGTGTCCACGCGCAAGTCCCATGCGATCGTGAGCTTGTCACCGTCTGGGTCGCTAACGTCAACCTGAGCGTTGACGAGCTTCCCGGCCATCAACACCACTCCCATTTGCTGAGCTTGCGGCGGCATATCCGTGATCCTGATCTTGCCAGGCCCAACGCGCGGACATCGGTTTGTCGGCCACTCCCCGTTCCATAGCAGCGCCATGGTCTCGACTGCTGCCGTGGCACTGCCGTCCGGCAGGAACATTCCATACCAGGTGTGGGTCTTCTCCTGCTTGTGCGACCAGTAGAATGCGTAGGCGCCGAGACACTGGCCACGACCCTCGACGGCATGGCGATACGCCCTCTCGTAGAATGCCGCTTTCTCCGTGCTGGTGTCTTCGATGGGTACGCGCCACGCGGTCTTGGGCGCCTGCCAATGCCCGCGCGGCCCAAATTCGGTGATGACATAAGGCCGCACCCATCCCCCGCGCGCGACATCTTCCGGAAGAGTCAGCATGTCGACATAAGAATTCACTCCCACCGCATCGAGCGCCGGGCATTGCGCATCTAGCTCACGCAGAATGCGTCGATAAGAGCCGCCAATGACCGCAATAACCGGATGAGCTGGGTCCTCATGTTTGACCATTTCGGCGATGCGATTCACTTCGCGCCAGAGTGGAATACGCTGGTCGGACGTGGTGTTAATCTCGGGTTCGTTGCCGATGCTCCAGATCAAGAGCGCCGGGTGGGCGCGGTAACGGCGGACAAGATCGCGTATGCGTTTGAATTGTTGCTCGACTTGTTGCGTATCGCCGTAGTCGAACCCGTGTCGCGGATTCCCGAGG